>NZ_DBHKZA010000002.1:37016-161234 GCF_057314935.1 Achromobacter sp. | reverse complement strand
AGGCCGGCGACGAGAGATAACGAAGGGCGCGCGACAATGTCGATGTTTCCTATGCTAGCTATTGGAAGTTTACTCAACGACGGGCGAACGATTCGTCCAGAATCGCTGCGCCGCGGGGGGGATTATCGCATCGCCGCAAGGGCAGGCGGGGAGCTCTCAAGGCCTTCGCCTGAGTTCAACTGTAGAAGTTCGTGCGATTGCGCGTGGCATCGGGCCGCTTCCCCCCCCAAACAGTCATTGAGCCTCGCGCCACACCACGACAGCTTCTTCAAACATCGAATTCTTATGTGTGTGCGCGATTGACGCCGCCAGGAAAAATGATGTCAGACTAAAATTCCGCTCCTGAAATTGTAGTCTGACACCTTTTTTGCCTTTATTTTGGTTAGAGCGGGCCAAGAACCGCGTCGACAAGATCTTCGCCGACTACCGGCGCGACGGTTTCGGTGCGACCACGGTGGTGGCCTGGTCGGGCATGGGCGTTTCGGTGCAGCTGGCATGGGACGGCTACCGGCCGCAGGCGCTGGGGGCGGCCATGAAGGCCTTGGGGTTCAAGTCGAACGACACCTGACTGGCGCCGCCGCCGCAAAGAAATCGGGGGGAAGCCGGCGCATGCCGGCTTCCCCCCGAGGCTTTTCGTGATGGCGGTGCCCGTTGGCTTACAGGGCCTGCATCTCGGTGTTGGCGTTGCGAGCCGGTTTCGCTGCGGCCGGGTTGGGCGCAGCGGGTGGGTTCACCGCCGGCACGCCCGTATTGGCCGTGGCGTTGTCCGTTACCGGCACTTCCACGTACGGCAGGTGCAGCGTCTGGCTGGTCATGGCGCGAATCTGGTTGGTCAGCGCGGGGCTGTCATTGAGCTTCTGACCATACGACGGGATGATCTCCTTCAGGCGCGCCTTCCAGCCGGCTTCCATCTGCTGCGGGAAGGCTTTGGCCAACAGGTTCAGCATGATGGGGGGCGAGGTCGATGCGCCGGGCGAAGCTCCCAGCAGCGCGGCGATGGTGTTGTCCTTGTCGGTCACCACTTCGGTGCCGAACTGCAGGATCGGGCCCTTTTCCGGATCGCGCTTGATGACCTGCACGCGTTCGCCGGCCGTCACCAGGCGCCAGTCTTCACGCTTGGCTTGCGGGAAATACTTCAGCAGCTGGGCGTGGCGGTCTTCGTCGGTCAGGCGGGCCTGGTTGACCAGGTACTTCACCAGGTCCAGGTTTTCCAGCCCGACGTCGACCATGCTGGTGACGTTGTTGTGGTTCACCGACGAGAACAGGTCGAACGCCGAGCCTTCCTTCAGGAACTTGGTCGTGGCCAGCGCGAACGGTCCGAACAGCACAACCGGCTTGCCGTCGAGCTTGCGCGCGTCCAGGTGGGGCACCGACATCGGCGGGGAATCCGTGTCGGCCATGCCGTAAGCCTTGACGTCGTGGCGTCCGGCGATGGACGACGCGTCAAAGGCCAGGAACTGGCCGCCCACCGGGAAGCCGGCGTAGTTCTTCGATTCGGGAATGCCCGACATCTGCAGCACCTTCAGCGATGCACCGCCGGCGCCGATGAAGACGAAGCGCGCCTTGGTGGTGCGTTCCTGGTTGGTCTTCAGGTCCTTGACCGTGACGTTCCAGGTCTTGTCGTCGTTCTGGCGCAGGGCGGTGACTTCATGCTGCAGCTGCAGCTTGAAGTTGGGGTTGCGCTGCAGGCCCTGGGTGAGCTGATTGGTGATGACGCCGAAGTTCACGTCGGTGCCCAGCGGCATGTAGGTAGCGGCAACCTTCTGATTGGGGTCGCGGCCTTCCATCAACAGCGGCGCCCATTGCTTGATCTGGGCGGTGTCGGTGGAATACTGCATGCCGTAGAACAGCGGGCTCTTGACCAGCGCGTCGCGGCGCTTGCGCAGGTATTCGATGCGGTCATCGCCCCACACGAAACTCATGTGGCCCGTGGGATTGATGAAGTCTGAGGGCTGGCCCAGGCGGCCGGCCTTGACCTGATGGGCCCAGAACTGGCGCGAGATCTCGAACTGCTCGGCAATGTTGACGGCGCGTTTGATGTCGACCGAGCCATCGGGCATTTCGGGGGTGTAGTTCAGTTCGGCAAAGCCCGAGTGGCCGGTACCCGCATTGTTCCAGCCATTGGAGCTTTCCAGTGCCACGCCGTCCAGACGTTCGAAGAGTTCGACGTGCCAGTCCGGCTGCAATTCCTGCAGATAGGTGGCCAGCGTCACGCTCATGATGCCGCCGCCGACGAGCACGGCGTCGACCGGCTTGTCGTTCTCGGCTGCCGGGACTGACCGCTGGTGCAGCGGCCAATAAAGAAACAGCGCCGCCGCAATGACCAGCAATGCAGCCAGGCTGCCCACGATTTTGAGGAACTTTCTCATGGGTTAGAGACCTTTTGGTTCAAAGGATTATTTTTTTCTTATGGGGACTTACAGGTAGACAGGGGTGGGCACCTCCGTGGCGGTCAAGCACGCGAAAGGCCGCCCGGGCGTCTGGGAACATGCGCCGGGATCAGGCAATCGGGCAAAAGTGGATCAAATGCCGACCGGGTCGGCGTGGGGTGTCGCTGCAGCTTGGAATAAGGGCAGGCTGGCCAGAGACTAGACGATTCTCGTTCCGTATAGGGGAATACCCCGATAAAGCGTGGTGGTTTCCCGGGGGCGAGATTGTATACAAGCTTGCGATCGACCACGTTTGCCGCCGCGCTGGGCGGCGGGGCGCAGGCAACCGACCGCGCCACCGCCATTTTCACGGCCATCGTGGGCGCGGTCACCCTGGCCCGAGCGGTGGGCGACGAGGCCATCGCGGCCCGCATACTGGCCGACGTCCGCGCGCTGGTGCTGCGCTGACGCCGGGCCGGGTTCATCGATGCACGCGCCCGAGATCTTCACGGCCTGTGCCCACTTAGTGACTTCGTGCTAGCCCGGTATTCGTGCGAAGCGATCCGTCCTTGCCACGGCGCAAGCCGCGGCAAGGACAATTCCCTATGCCTCCTTCTGTTCTTCAGGCGCATTTAACGCGCTCCCCGCGTCGTGTTTCAAGCCGAGCAGATCCAGCATGCCCAGCAGAGACACCAGCGCCACGAACAGGAACGCCAATCGATAAGCGGCCCCCGGGGCCTCCCGCAGGCCAAGCAGCGGCACGGCCCAGTCGCCCAGGCGAATGGCAATGGCTCCCAGCGCAATGCCCATACCCAGCGCCAACTGCGACATGGTCGAGAACAGCGAACTGGCGGCGCTGAGGTCTTCCTTGGGCATATCGGCAAACGCCAAGGTATTCAAAGCGGTGAACTGCATCGACCGCGACAGGCCGCCGATAAAAAGAATGATTGCAGTGGGCACAAAACCCATTTCCGGTCCGATGCACGCGCATGCGGCCAGGGCCAGGCTGTTGAATACGCCGTTGCACAACAGAATCCGACGAAAGCCAAACCGTTTCATCACCGGCGTGGTGAACAGCTTCATCGTCAGGTTGCCCGCGAACACCACCAGCACCAGTTGCCCAGCACGGAACGCATCCATGCCATACCCCACTTGAAACATCAGAGGCAGCATGAACGGCACCGCGCCGACCGACATGCGGAACAACGATCCGCCCCAGATATTGACGGCATAGGTGTGTTTTTTGATGGGCGCCAGTGACAGCATAGGATGGGGATGGCAATTCAGGTGCCTGATCCCCTTGTAGAGAAAGGCTAGCCCCATGGCCAGGCAAGGGTAGATCTGCCCCCATGGCAGAACGGGCCGGCCGAATAGTTCCAGGGCCCACAGCAGGCTGGTCAGCCCGCCGCCTATCCAGAAGAACCCCGTCCAGTCGAAAGGGCGCCGTTCATTGCCGTCTTCGGCGGGGATCAAGACCCATGCCGCCGTCAGCGCCGCTATGCCGATCGGAATATTGAGATAGAAGATCCACTGCCACGACGCGTATTCCGTGATGAAGCCCCCCAACGGAGGGCCCAGCACCGGTGCAAACAGACCCGGCCAGATCAGCATGGACATCACGCGCATCAAGTCGCCCTTGGGTGTGCTCTTGAGTAGCACCAGGCGCCCCACGGGCACCATCATCGCCCCTCCGATCCCTTGCAGGACCCGCAGCGCCACAAAGCCCCAAAGGTTGCTGACCAGTGCGCAAGCCAGAGAAGCAAGGGTGAATAGGATCAATGCCGAAGAAAAAACGCGGCGACTGCCGAACCGATCGGCCATCCAACCGCTGATGGGAATGAACACGCCCAGTGTCAACAGATAGGCGCTGACGCCCAGGCTGAGGTCCGTGGGAATGACGCCAAAATCTCGTGCCATCGCCGGCACGGCGGTCGTGATCACCGTGCCGTCCAGGTTTTCCATGAAGAACGCCGTGGCGACCAATAGAGCGGTGCAGGTATTTCGCCGTTTGTCCGCGTCAGCAGCCAAAGGCGCAGCAGGGGCTGGGGGGGCAGAATCGTGAGCCATGAATAACGGTTCCGAGAAGGAAACGCCCACGCCGGAAAGGCTTGGCCCACGCGAGCACGCAGCCGCACCGGTCCGCGGCGAAGGCGGTCCCAGGTGCGTTGGTTGACGTGAACGCTTACGGTGCAACGGGCGCTTTTCCCGTGCACTGGAGCTCACATTAGCACGGGTGCATGGACGCTGCCCAGACCTTCCCATCACACCGCATTTCAACGCATTTCAACGCATTGCGGGCGACACGTCGCTCTTGGATGCCTCTGGCACGAATAGCTTTTGAGTGCGCTTTACACACCATACGGACCCCGATCTCCTGCGACCGTTCCTGGCCGGGAGCCGTCCTCGACGACAGACCGTACCCGACCCAAGGCGCTGGACATGTGACGCTGTTTGGTACGGCAGTTTTTAAGGGAATTACGTCATTTGCGCTAGTGCGTGCTTCGGTAAAGTCGGGCCTGTCGAACCCGTCAACCCCACCAGGCCGAGCTTGCCGACCGGCCTCCCCATTCCGTTCATTCCCACCGATCGCGCTATGCCCCTATCAGCCTCCCACACTAAGGGCCGTCGCAACGCCCGTATCTTGGCTATCTGCCAGGGCCTATTCGTCGCCGCCATTTCCATCGACTTGACGCTGACGGCATTGACCGGCCACATGCTCGCGCCCAACAGAACGTTGTCGACGCTGCCATTTGCATTGATAACGGTAGCGGGCGCCGTGGTCACCTGGTTCGCTTCGTTGCTGATGCAGCGCATCGGCCGGCGAAATGGCTTCGCGCTGGGCGCCCTGGCCGGCGCGGCGGGCGGCGGCCTATCGGTTTGGGCCGTGTTCCACGCCGATTTCTGGGTGTTCTGTGTCGGCACCGCACTGGTCGGCGTGTTCCAGGCCTTTGCCCAGTACTACCGCCTAGCGGCGGCCGACGCCGTCGAACCCGCAGCCAAAAGCCGCGCGATCTCGGTGGTAATGGCCGGCGGCGTCATCGCCGCGGTTGTCGGCCCCGCGCTGGCCACCTGGAGCCGTGATCTGTTCGCGCCAGTGACCTTCGCCGGCGCCTATCTAATGGTGACCATGCTGGCACTGCTGTCCGCCGCACTGCTCTGGGGCGGCTATCGCGACGCCGAAGTGCCGGCTACGGGCGGCCTGGCGCAGGCCGGTCTGCCGGCGAGACCGCTGCGCGAGGTAGCGCGCCAGCCCGTGTTCGTGGCCGCGCTCGCCAACAACGTAGTCGGATCGGTCTCGATGATGTTCATCATGACTGCCGCGCCGCTGGCCGCGGTGGCGTGCAGCCACAGCATCGGTGACGGCGCCAACATCATGCAATGGCACCTGGTCGGCATGTACGCGCCGGCTTTCTTTGCCGGCGCGCTGATCCAGCGCCTCGGCCTGCCGCGGGTGCTGGGCGCCGGCATGCTGCTGAACGTCGCCTGCTCGCTGATCGCGATGGCCTCGGCGTCGTTGCCCGCGTTCTATGCGGCGCTGTTCTGTCTGGGCGTGGGATGGAATTTCATGTTCGTCGGTGGGACCACGCTGTTGGCGCAGTCCTACCGTCCCTCGGAACGCGCCCGAGCACAAGGCGCGGCCGAGATACTGCGTTATGCCGCTACCGCGCTGGCCACGCTGGCGGCCGGACCGGCGCTGGACGCCTTCGGGTGGGAAGCGCTAAACGCGGCCATGTTGCCGGTGGTGGTGGTTGCCGGTCTGATGACATGGTGGTGGGCACGTGGGCCGGCCCGGGGGGCTGCTGTGGCCGGGCCGGGCTAAACCTGTTTCAGAGCGATGATGCCGAACAGCGAGGTAGCAACAAAATCGTCCCAAGACGGCCTTCGTCATCGGTCATTCGTGGCGTCGGTATCTGCGGGATCTTTGTCCGACATTCCTCTTTCGTGCTCTCTCGTCCAGAAGGTATAAAGCTTCAGTCGCAACGAAGCGTTCCGTAATTCAGGTACCCCTCCGCCACATTCGACCGTATCGCAGTGACTTCCGGTTGATCCGACAGGCCCAGGCTTTGGCCCACCGATCGCGTGATCACGGTTCTTCCTGTCATCCAAGCCTGTTCCGCTGTTCCTTGTCTGCGGTCAGCCCGACCCGACAAAATTTTATGCATCGCACCTATTTCGAATTGGTTAAGCCAGGCATCGTGGCCGGTAACCTAGTATCTCTCGTCGGCGGCTACCTGCTTGCATCGCGAGGCGTCGTGGATGCCATTCATATGGCACTGGTGATGTCTGGAGTCGCGCTCGTAATCGGATCCGGATGCGCCGCCAACAACGTGATTGACCGTGACATCGACCGGCTCATGGAACGCACCTATACGCGCCCGATGGCCGCCGGCAGCATTTCGATAAGGTCGGCTCTGACCTTTGCCTGTATTCTGGGTTTCGTCGGGTTCTGCCTTTTGTATGCCGCGACGCGTCGAATTGAGCCGCTGGTCCTGATGCTCATCGGATACATTGTCTATGTAGGCCTGTACTCGCTTTTCCTGAAACGCAGATCGGTCCACGCCACGTTGGTCGGCAGCATATCGGGCGCGATCCCGCCTGTCGTGGGCTATTGTTCGGTACGCGGAACCATCGACACGGCCGCTGTCGCACTCTTCGTGATCTTCGGAATATGGCAAATGCCTCATTCGTACGCCATCGCCATGTTTAGATGGAAGGACTATGAAGCGGCGTGCATCCCCATCCTGCCCCTGGTGAAGGGGCGGCATCAAGCGAAGAGGCGCATCGTTTTGTACATTGCCGCATTTCTTGTGGCCGCGCTTTCCCTGGCGGCGCTTGGATACGTGGGAAATCTCTACATCTCTATCGTTCTATTAAGCGGACTGTACTGGCTGAAAACCGCCATGGACGGGTTTACGGCCGGCGACGATGTGCGCTGGGCGCGGCGGGTGTTCGCGGCTTCAATCGCTGCAGTCGTGCTGATCAGCGTGGCGATGGCTATTGATGCCCTTTGAAGGCATCAGCAATCCTGCAGATAAGGATGAATGAAATCCAGGAACGCCTTGACTCGCGCCGGCACCTTCCGGGTGGGGAGCAAGGCGACGAGCGGCACAGGCAGCAAAGACCATTGCCGCAGAACCTGGGAAATCTTGTCGTCGCCGCCGGCCTTTGCGGCCTCGAACTTCATGAGGGGCCCAATGCCGATTCCTGCGCGGACCAATGATCGGATCATGCTGGAATCGTTAGCCGCGACTTTGCCCGATACCCGCACCCGATCCATTCGTGCCCCGGAGCGCAACACCCATTCGAACTCGCCCCTGTGAGCGCCGGCAAGGCATTGGTGCCTGGCCAAGTCGGCCGGCGACCGGGGTGCTCGATGCCTATCAAGATAGTCAACGGATGCGTAAAGGCGCGGCGTCATCGCGCAGATTACGTGGGCAATCAGGCTGGAGTTGGGTTGATGGCCGAAGCGCAACGCGACGTCGCAGGTGCTGCTGATCGGGTCGACGTGCTGATTGCCCAACTCGAAATGACAATGGATATCGGGATACCGGCGGTGGAAGGCGTCGATCACTTTAGGTACGAGTGCCTGTGCCAGTGAGGCGGGGAGCGACACGCTCAGTTGCCCGCTGGCGCAGGCGATGCTTGTATGCAGCTGCTCGTGCGCAACACGAGCTTCATCGATGAGGTCCCGGCAACGCTCGAAGTAGAGCGCGCCGGCTTCGGTCAGGCCGACTTTCCGAGTGCTGCGCCTGAGCAACTGCACTCCCAGATCGCGTTCCAATCCGCTCACTCGCCGCGAGAGCGTCGACGGAGGAACTCCCAGCGCCGCCGCGGACAGGCTGAAATTGCCCCGCCTCGCGACCTCGATAAACATGGCAATGTCGTTCAGCTGTATGTTCGCGCGGAGCGCGTTGGATGACGAGCGGGCCGGGCCAAGCATCGCCGTCGGGATATCTGCCTTCATGCGCCACGCCCTCCATCCAGAGATAATCCGCCTTGAGCCCATCCAGAAGACGGGGAACTACTTGGTAACCGCGCGGTCGGCGCGGGCCGACTCCCAGCCACCGCCGAGCGCCTTGAACAGGTCCACCTGAGCATTCACGACCCGCGCTTCGCTTTCGGCAAGTTGCGCCTGCGCGTCAGCATAGGTGCGCTCGGCGTCGAGCAGAGCCAGACTGTCGGCGCGTCCCTCCCGCGCTTGTGCCCGAACGATGCGCGCCACGTTTTCCGCCTGGTCCCTGGCCGCGGCCAAGGACCAGCGCCGGTCCAGGCTTTGGGCGTAGTTCGAGAGCGCGGTTTCCGTTTCGCTCAAGGCCTGTAATATCGTCCCATCAAACGCCGCCAGCGCGGCCTGGGCGTCGGCGGTCGCGCCGTCGATGCGGGCGCGAATCGCTTCCTGATTCGGAAACGACCAGGAGAGGAGCGATCCGGCCAGCCAGCGTAGCGGGCCACTTCCGAAGAAGTCGTCTAGGCGTAACCCGGTAGAGCCGACCGACGCGCCGATGGAGACGCGCGGATACAGATCCGCCGTCACCACGCCTATCCTGGCCGTTTCCGCCGCCAGCCGTCGTTCCGCAGCGCGCACGTCCGGACGCCGGGTGAGGAGGGCCATCCCGTCGCCGATAGGGATGGGCTGCAGGATCGTGGGCGGTGCCGCAAGGGCGCTGGCCTCAGAGGGGAGGTCCTTGGGCGCTCGGCCGGTGAGCAGGGAGAGCCGGAACAGCTCGGCCTGGCGTTCGGCAACGATCCTGGGAATGTCGGATCGCCGCTGCTCCCGAAGCGCCGCGATACGCGCGGTGTCGAGCGAAGTTGTCAGGCCGGCGTCCTCCCTGCTGCTCGTCACGCCGACCGAGCGGTCCAGCAGCTCGACGATCTGCCGCGCCACGGCCAGGCGGTGCGCGGCGCTGGCGGCTCCCAGATAGGCGCGGGTCGTCGCCGCTACGATCGATACCCGCACGGCGTCCAGCTCGGCCTGTGCCGCTTGGTAGTCGCCCCGCGAGGCTTCGATGTTCCGCCGTACGCGGCCGAAAAGGTCTACCTCGTACGCGACGGACAGGCCCGCATCGACAACGGTATTCTCGCGATCGACGCCGGGCGAGGCCTGGATGGCGGATTGCCGCTGGCGGTTCACGCCTGCGGCGATCTCAGTGCTGGGTAGCCGATCGGAGGACGTTAGGCGAAGTTGGGCGCGCGCGCGGGCGAGCCGGGCAATCGCCACGCGCAGGTCGGTATTCGAGGCGAGCGCATCTTGTACCAGCCTGTCCAGCACCGGGTCCTGGTAGAGCTTCCACCAGTCGGCGGAAACGGGCGTGGCGTCGGGCGCGGTCGCATCGCTTTGGGTCAGGAAAGGCCCCGCCGCGGACGCCGGGAACGGCGGTGTCTCATAGTCCGGGCCGACCGCGCACGCGCTCAAGAGCAGCGGCGCAACCAGCATCGATAGGGTGTGCAATCGAATCACTTGATGCTTCCTGATTGTTCGTGCCGCGATTCCAGCGAACGGGCGCCGGTCTGCCGGGACAGCCGATCTCCGAGCTTGCGGCAAACGACGTAGAACGTCGGGGTATAGAGCAGGCCGAAGACGGTGACGCCGACCATGCCGAAGAAAACGGAGGTGCCCAAGGCCTGCCTCAACTCGGCGCCCGCGCCCGAGGCTAGGAGCATCGGCACAGCGCCAAGAATGAAGGCGAAACTCGTCATCAGGATTGGGCGCAGGCGGGTCTGCGCGGCGCGCACCGCCGCGGCGGCCGGCATCAAGCCGTCTTCCTCTTCCGCCTGTTTCGCGAACTCGACCACCAGGATCGCGTTCTTCGCGGCAAGGGCGATCAGCACCACGAGCCCGATCTGCGTCAGGACGTTGTTGTCCATTCCGCGAAGATTCACGCCGACCATGGCCGCGAAGAGGCACATGGGAACGATGAGGATGATGGCCAGGGGCAAAGTGAGGCTTTCGTATTGCGCCGCCAGCACCAGGAACACGAACACCACCGCCAGCGCGAAGACGAGGCCGGCCGTGTTGCCCGCGATCTTCTGCTGGAACGCGATGCCCGTCCATTCGTAGCCGTATCCCGGGGGCAACATCTGGTCTGCGAGCTTTTCCATCGTGGCTAGCGACTGGCCCGTGGAAGAGCCCGGCGCCGTGTCTCCGTCGACCTCGACCGCGGGGAACAGGTTGTAGCGCACGACCCTAAACGGCCCCGTTTCGCTCTTGAACGTGGCGACCGAGCCGATGGGCACCATGGCGCCGCTATCGGAGCGCGTCTTAAGATTGGCAATGTCGGATTCGCTGTTGCGCTGGCCTTGCTCGGCCTGGGCAACCACCCGGAACGTGCGCCCTAGTAGGTTGAAGTCGTTCACATAGGCCGAGCCGAGATAGACCTGCAGTGCTTCGAAGACGCGATCGGGCGGGACGCCCAGCACCTCGGCTTTGCGCCGGTCGATGTCGGCGAAGATGCGGGGGGTTGATGTGTTGAAGAATGAATAGACCTGCGATAAACCTTCGGTGCCGTTCGCCTTGGCCATGAGTTGATCGGAAATCGTCCCCAGCGGTTTGTAGCCGTGGCCGCCGCGATCCTGCACCATCATCCGGTAGCCGCCCGCCGAACCGATGCCGTCGATCAGCGGAGGAGGAATGATGAGAACCCGTGCTTGATCGATGTCCGAGACGGCCTTGCGTGCTTCATCGAGGATGTCGCTGGCGGGGCGGGACCGCTGTTCAAATGGCTTGAGCGGGATGAAGGCGGTGGCGGTGTTCGGGGAATTCGTGTTCGACGCGGCGTCGTAGCCGGGCAGCATGATCGTGCCTCGGACCCCATCGATCTTCAACAGGCGCTTGGACACCTCTTGCACCACGGCATCGGTACGCGCCAGCGAGGCTCCCGGTGGAAGTTGAGTGATCGATATTAGATAGCTCTGGTCTTGTGAGGGTACGAAGCCGGTGGGCGTTACCCAGAAAATGCCTATGGTCGCCAGCACAAGTCCGCAGTAGCTGATCAAGACACGCTTCGGGCGCACCACGAGCCATTGCGTCAATCGGCCGTAGCTGGCGCTGAACCGGTCGAATCGTTCGTTGAACCAGTCGCCGGCAAACTGCATGCGCCGGATGATCTGATGCCGACTTTTCTCCTTCGTGTGCGCCCGCAGAAGTACCGTGGCCAAGGCCGGCGAGAGCGTTAGCGACAAGACGAGCGAAATGACGGTAGCGCCGGAAATGGTGAGCGCAAACTGCTTGTAGAACGCCCCAGAAAGGCCGGTCAGAAAGAACGTGGGAATGAACACGGCGCAAAGCACGAGCACTATGGCCACCAGCGCCGCCGAAACCTCGTCCATCGAGATGCGAGCCGCTTCTAGCGGGTTCAGGCCCTGAGCGAGGTTTCTTTCCACGTTTTCAACCACGACGATGGCATCGTCCACCACTATGCCGATGGCGAGGACCAGCCCGAACAGCGACAAGCTGTTCAGACTGTAGCCAAACATCGCCAGCAAGGCGAAGGTGCCGACCAGCGAGATGGGAATCGCCACGACGGGGATGATGGCGGCGCGCCAGTTCTGCAGGAAGATGAAGATGACGAGCACAACGAGTGCCGCGGCTTCGAAAAGCGTATCCCGGACGGCTTCGGTAGACTGCGCGATGAAACGCGTTGAGTTCCACATGATCCGGTACTCAAGCCCTGGCGGAAACGCCTTGGCCGCTGCCTGCATCTCGCGTTCGAGAGTGATGCCGGTTTCAAGCGCGTTGGTTCCGGGCCGTTGAAATATGCCGATCATGATGGATGGCTTGCCTGACAAATAGGCATTGGTTCCGTAGTCGTCGGCACCCAGCTCCACGCGGGCGACGTCGCGAACGCGAGTCTGCCGGCCAGCGGGATCGGTGCGGATGACGATGTCGGCGAACTGCTCCGGCTCGCTCAACCGGCCCTGTGTCCGAACGTTTAGCTGGAAGGCGTCGGCACTCGGGGTGGGCGGTTGGCCTAGGGCTCCCGAGGCAACCTGCACATTTTGGGCACGGATGGCGGCGACGATCTCGCCGGCCGTCAGCTCACGCGCGGCGGCGCGCCGGGGGTCAATCCAGACGCGCATGGCCACTTCACGGCTGCCGAAAATTCGAGCCTCGCCGACTCCGTCGATACGGCTCAGCTTGTCGCGCAACTGCGTCAGGGCATAGTTTGAAAGATAGGTTTGATCCCGCGAGCCATCTGGAGAAACCAGGTTGATCGCCATCAGGGCACTGGGCGAAGTCTTGCGGGTGGTGACGCCCAGGCGCTGAACCTCTTGCGGCAGGCGAGGCACGGCCGCTGCCACCCGGTTCTGAACGAGCATCTGGGCCGCGTCGAGATCGGTCCCGACCTTGAACGTAATCGATATGGACACCTTCCCGTCCGCCGTGGACTGGCTGGACTGGTAGAGCATGTTCTCTACGCCATTGATTTCCTGCTCGATAGGAGCGGCAACGGTTTCCGCGACGGTTTCCGCCGACGCGCCAGGGTAGGTCGCGGAAACGACCACGGTGGGAGGGATGATGTCCGGATACTGCGCAACGGGAAGTGCAAAATAGGAGATCGCACCCACAATCGTGATGACGATCGCCAGCACCGCGGCGAATATCGGGCGCGTAATGAAGAAGCGCGACAGGCGCATGAGATTTTTCCTTTAGGACAGCCGCCAGCGCATCGTTACGACGCGGACGCGGGCTTGCTGCCGGAAATGAGAGGGGTCGAGTTCCCCATCCCGCTTTGGGAGGCCGCCGGTTCCGGCTTCGTTTGTACTTTTGCGCCGGGAATGGCGTGTTGTTGCCCGGCGACGATCACTCGGTCGTCGGCGGCCAGGCCGCCACGTACGATCCTGAGCCCATCAATGAGCGGGCCGAGTTCGATGGCCCTGACGAGCACGGTGCCTTCGGCGGAAACGGTTAGAACCGTCTTGCGCGTCTGGTCCATCTGGACCGCGGAATCGGGGATCAGCAAGGCAGGCGTGCCGGATCCGCTTGCTAGCCTCATGTTTCCGAACAATCCCGGCGTCAAGAACAATCTCGGATTCTCGATCACGGCACGCATCCGTATGGTCCCCGAGCGGGGGTCGATCCCGTTATCCGTGAAGTCGAGCTTTCCGCGCCAGGCGTAGTCAGGCTCATCCTGAAGACGTATCTCGACCTGGGTTTGGGCTGCGCTTGGTTCCTGTGCACGCATAGCTTTGAGGTACAGGGCTTCCGAAGCGTCGAATGTGAAATAGATCGGATCCAGCGCGTTGATGGTGGTCAGGCGGGTGCCGCTGCCGGCCTCTCCGCTCATGACCAGGTTGCCCGGGTCGACGCGTCGGTCAGAGACTCTGCCCGTAATGGGCGAGCGTACCTGGGTGAATTCCAGCTCAAGTGACTTCAGCGCGACGCGGGCTTGAGCGCCGGCGACGTTTGCCGTTCCCGTCCGCACACGCGCCTGCAACTGATCGATGTCGCTCTTGGAAATCGCGCTGTCGCCCGCCAGTCGATGCGCTCGCGCGAGGTCGGCGCGTGCCAGCGCGAGCTCGCTGGTCGCGCTCGCGAGGCCGGCTTGCGCCTCGGCGTAGGCGGCCTGGTAGGGGCGCGGGTCGATGGAGAAAAGCAATTGGCCCTGCTGGACGATTTCGCCGTCCTTGAAATGCACCCCTACGATTTGGCCCGACACCCTGGGAAGGACTTCCACGCGGCGGCTCGCTTCGAAACGGCCGACATAGTCGTCCCATTCGATAACGGTGCGCTGCATCGGCAATGCGACGGAAACCGTGGGAGGCTCGAAGGTACCGGCCGACAACGACTTCTTGCCGGGCAGTAGAAACAAGGCGCATGCCGTTGCGGTGGTGAGCCCCGCGGCCAGCAGGGCCACGCGCAGGAAGGTCGGTTTTGCTCTCGTGCGGGAGGTAAGGCGTGGACGGGTCATGCGGCTGCACTCCACGCAGGGTTGGACTCTCTATGCTTCATGTTGGATATCGCTATGTAAGAGGACTCGAATGCGCCATGCGTACGTCGGCCACGCTTCTACGGCCTATCCGTTGGCACAAACGCTTTCGTTGGCTCGAGACAATCCGTCCGGCGCGTGAGGGAGTCGCGTCGAGCGATGTGAATCCGGGTTATCCCAGGCTTTCAACGTGTGCAGATTCTCCGGCCGAGGAGCCAATGGCAAAAGGACTAAGTTCCCTCCTTTAGAGTCACAGCGTGCGGATTGGATGTTCTGATTCTTTCGATGCTGGGACGATGCGATGCGTCAGTTAATGCCCGCCATAACGGTGAAATTCTCTTCGTTGAGTGGCGGGAACACGTGATTCGCCATTGCCTCTGGCAGGCTGTGTCTCGTCGTGCCGGGGTGACGGTTTTTGAGGTATATATGTCTTACCCGCCACCATGCTGGGTGTGTACCATCAGATCTCGTCCACGCACCGGCCGGGAGCCAGGATGCGGTGGGGCCTCCTTCCGAGCGTTGTGCAAGAGTGTTATGAACCCAGCATCATCAAGCGCGAGTCCCGCTTCGCGGGACGTCGCTTTCCTCGTATTCCGCGACTTCCAGATCCAGGACGTGACCGGGCCGCTGGCGGCGTTCGAGGTGGCCAGCAGGCTCCTGGGCGACGACGCTTACGGATGCCAGGTCATATCGCTGGCTGGAGGACCCGTTCAAAGTTCGGCGGGCCTGGAAGTCACCACGGGGAAGGCCGGGTTTTCCGCCTACGACACAGTGATCGTGGCGGGAGCAGGCCTTGGCGCCTACCCCGACGACGCATTGCCGGAAACCTGCGACTACTTGAATCACGTCGTCGCCAAGGGCGCTCGCCGCATCGCAAGCGTATGCACTGGGGCCTTCATTCTGGCTGCGAGCGGCCTCTTGGACGGCCGGTGCGCGACGACGCACTGGAAATACGCCGCCCGTCTGCAACGGGAGTACCCCCGGGTGAAAGTGGATGGCGATCGGATCTTCACCCGGGAAGGTGGCATCTGGACGTCGGCCGGCGTCACGACTGGCATCGACATGGCGTTGGCAATGATCGAAGAGGATCATGGCGCCGACTTGTCTCACGCGGTCGCCCAGATGCTGGTCGTCTACCATCGCCGGCCCGGCGGGCAATCCCAATTTTCGGCCATCGCCGATATGGAGCCCGAGTCGGACAGAATTCGTAATGTGCTTACTTATATACGTGAACACTTGCACGAATCATTGTCGACCGAGCTCCTGGCTTCCGTGGCCTGCCTGAGCCCCCGGCAGTTCGGCCGCGCCTTTCTTGCCGAAACGGGGGAGACGCCGGCCAAGGCCGTCGAGCGCCTGAGAGTCGAGGTGGCCAGGCAGCGCGTCGAGCGTGGCGCGGAGCCTATCGAAATCATCGCCCACAAAATCGGTTTCACCGATCCCGAAAGAATGCGCCGGGCATTCATTCGCGTGCTTGGCCATCCGCCGCAGAGCATCCGGCGCATGGCATCCCGGGAAGCGTCTCCGCTTGCCTGACTCTGGTGCCCACCCGGGAGCGGAGCTAATCCTTTAATCCGGCGGCCGTCCGGACTGGCATGCCCAGTAGGTGCCCAGCGATTATTGCCGCGGAAGGCCCCGGTCATCCAGGCGATTAAACCTCGGCCGGCACTTCAGGCAGCGGCCCACGGGCCGCCGCCTGGGCGGCTGCTCTGCGTGTCTTCCTCATCGGCATATCCATGATCTTTAGTCCTCATGATATGCCTCGCACACAACATCACGGATAGGCCCGGGCGCTTACCATCAACCGCCATAGCATTGCGCGTGAGTAAAGTCGACCAAGCGCTTGTCTGAGGCATCTTGTGGCGTGGACGGCTCTACTTGGAAATGTCCGAACATATCGTCGTTGCAGATCCTCACGTTCTTGCGCTGCTTACCTTCCTGCAATACGCAGGAGCCGCCAAAACTGTGATTACTCCCAGCGACGCCAACCGGTAGATCAATCAGCCGGCTACAACCGATGATTCGGCCGTTGTGCTTCTGATACGCCAACGATTGGTTGAACGATTCAACACGGGAGTTGGGATCACGAATCGACACAACATTAACGCATTCGCCACTAACGGTTTGGTTGCCTGGCAGCTTGCAGTCTGAGTACACCTCGCCATCGGCAATACGTTCCTCATTACGCGCTAGCATCGCGATGCGGGTTGTGTATGCCTGCTGCAGGCAGGCGCTGTCTTGACAAATGCCACGAGCGTATTTGATCCAATTGCGCTGTTCTTTAGTCAACTCTTTCTTGCCATAGGCATCGGTTGCGGCTAGTGCTGTTTCATAGGCCCCTTGCAATTTTCCATCCAGCGCAGATGTCTCGGCATCGCTACAGATCAACCTTTCCGTAGTGCCTACGGCCTTGTTGCAATCAAAACTAGCGGCTTGGGCACCCGTCCATAGCGCTGCAAGGCCCAACGTAAAGAGGAGCTTCATCGCAGGTGTATACCGTATCTTCAGTGCGTAAGCGGGTGGGCGTGTTGAATGCGGCTGGGTCATGATCCTATCTTCTCAAGTTGTATGTGGATGATGTCTTGCGTACAGCACAACACATCCCCCTCGTGACACGTCAAATCAGCTTGACCGTGCTAATGCACATCTCTGGTCTTGTGATCTTGTCGCTGGAGCATCAGAAGCATTCTTATTCCAATACCCGGCTCAGTTTTTACCAGATCCAAGCTGACGCCTGGGCCTTTACCGACTAAAGCGGCGGCTCCATCACAATCTTCTCGGATGAGCCATCGCTACTTTAAGCTGGGCCAGTTCGGTGGTTGAAAGTACCGGCCCCATGCTGGCCAGCACCTCGGCAGGCCACGGCGCCGGGCGCTTGCAGCAATACGAAAGCCAGCGCAGAAAGCCACCTGCCATGGTGATGACAATCTCCTTTCGAGTAAAGGGAGATTTAGTGTGCGCCTACGGAGGGGCGCTATCCGACCCGAAGCTGACACCCCCGGACCCGCCGTCGTCTACATCGTGGCCCGTACTTTGGCGCAGGGTCGCGCATGCGGTCTTGCATCTGTACTGGGCGTCGCGCTTGGCAATCTCTCCATTGCATTGGGAGCCGCGCTCGGACTGGCCGCCGTATTTGCCGTGTCATCAGCCGCTTTTACCGCAGTGAAATGGGCCGGCGCTGCCTACCTCGTGTATCTGGGGATCCGGATGTGGAGGACGGCGTTGCCAGTCGCCGACGCAACGCCGCAGCGGCTGGCGCAGCCGTTGCGGCGCGTCTTTCGAGATGGTTGCATGGTCGCGCTGCTGAACCCGAAAACCACCTTGTTCTTCGCCGCCTTCCTGCCGCAGTTCATGGACGCTCACGGCAACCCACTGATGCAGACCGTTGCGCTCGGGGGTGTTTTCGTTGGTATCGCTTGCTGCACCGACGTCCTCTACGTGCTAATGGCAAGTCTCGTCGCTCCGCGCCTAAGACGGGCTGCATGGAGCGGCCGCAGGGGTAACCGGTTCGCGGGAACATCATTTATCGGTTTGGGCGTGCTCACGGCCATGGGCACGCGCCCGGCGCGCTGGAGGCGTTAGCGTTGCTTGAGCGCTTGAACGGCGGCCCCGGGCGCTACGCCGTTACAGAGGCGGCCTTCGACAATCTTGCCATGTCGGTGGAGGGCTTCTGCATCGCCGATCCGATTACCGGCGTGCGCATGCTGGATGAGGCCGATGAGCGTTTCGCGGGGCGCACCATGACCCTGCGGGCCGAGCCCTACCTGCCTGAAGGCGAGATGGACCGGTTCGTCATCCATCCGGTCCTGAAGCCTGCAATATCATAGGTACTCCATCCGAGGAAACTGACATGACATTGCAGCCACAACGCTTCCTGGATCATCTCGCCGCTCATGGCTGGACGGTGCTGCGGACCACGCCCACCCGGACGCCAGCGGCCGCGCCGGGCGAAGCGCACGGCTATGGCGCTTTCCTGGCGACATTCACCGAACTGCACAACGCGAACCAGACACGCTGGTTCCTGAGCGCAGCCGACCATGACTGCACGGCGGACAGCGCCTTTCCCTGGCACACCCTGCGCGATATCAGCCTGGAAGCCGCGCTGGACGACGCCGGCCGGCAGGCGGTCCTGGACTTCTGGCAACAGCACACGCCGATCTACATGAGCGTTGCGGGCGATTACGAATTCCTGGCGATAGAACGCGACTCGGGCCGCATCGTGCACGGCATCGAGCCGGAATTCGAGGACACCCGCGACGTCGCCCCGAATCTCGCGGCCCTGTTCGAAGACATGATTGCGGGCCGCGCTACGGCGGCGCTACTGGCGTAACGTCGTATGCAGCAACCTACGCAGCCCCATATGCCGCCCGATCTGAAGGCGTATACCCACGACGATATTCCTGCTCAGGAGACTTGGCTGGACTGTGCAATCGCTGACGGTGGCCGACTGCGCGTGGTGTTGCTTGCGGCCGATCCGCAGGCGGCGGCGCCGTTGCTGGCGCGAGCCCGCTCGATCGCCCAAGCTTTGGCCGCGCACCGCAACGCGGCGTTGCATTTCCTCTGGCGCGCGGGGCGCGACAGCGGCGACCCCGAAGATCCTCCCGCGGCGTTCCTCGAACACTTCGTGCCATCGGACTTGGTCGTCTCGACCGACGGCGGTTACGTGCTGCACCTGGCGGCGCGCGACGCGAGCTGGTTCATGGATGGCTATTGGCCGTCCGTGCAGTTTGCCGTAGACGATGTGCCCATAGCCTGGGTCTGCGAATCCTGACCCAGGCCGTCGCTTTCCGCCGACGTCTTCCACCCGAAGCGGAAGCTTCAACGTGCGCTCACCAACGGCTGCTGTGCGGCGAGTGCCGCCCGATCGCGCCTCATTGCCGCTTCAACGGCGGATTGCGGCCGGAGATGGAAGCTCCATACGAGGGCAGGAAACAAAGCGTCGCCCAAGTTCAATGACTTTACGGTGGAGAATGCCAAGTTCAACGGCTCGCGTATGGTGAGAGGCGTCGCTAATTGACCGCATACCTTGGCTCAACCGATACACAGGAGTGCTCATTTGAAAGCGTCCTTGTTTGCCCGGAAGTAAGCCCAAAGGTCCTCCATGCCCACCATCTCGAAGACGAACCATCCCGCAGTAAATAGCTGCTGTTGCCTCTTGGATGCGCTGGCGATCATTCCCGTATCGTCGGCGACTTTGGCAGCAGCGAGTTCATTGCCAGCTTCGGCTGATAAGGTTTGCAGCGCGCCTTGAAGCGCCAAAATGGCGCCTCTAAATAGGTCTCGATAGGAAGGATTGCCTACATATCTGTTCAGGCAGTCTTGCAATCGCTCGACACAGTCCGGATAGTCCTTGAGCATGTCGCATAAGGACTGAGGGACAGAGGGAGGAGGCTGAGGGGGCAAGGAATACTCCATTTCACGTGTTCCGCAAACGTCCGATGCTTCGATCATTGTGCCTCACTCAATGCCGCAATTTTCGCTGGGCGTCCGTCCTAACACGCTGTATATGAATGGCGGGCTCTGGCCGTCCGCCGTCGTGGGCGACAGGCAGCTTCCGACCCAAAGCGGCCCTTGTGCCTTGCCTAAAGCTGCCGTTCACCAATGTCCGTAGGACGTCTTGGAGCGTTTGACCTGCGTAAGAGCACCGTTGTCGTGGGCCGTGTAGAGGCAGAGCGCGAAGACCCGGTAATTGCCGTGTCCTGCCCCTTCCTGGGCCGAGATATCCAGACAGGTCGGAATGTTCGTGGTGTGCCGCAGGCACTAACCCGCGCGATATGGAAGCAGGCTCAACATAAGCCCTGATCGCGGTACTCACCCGGTGCGCCCAGCACGGCGCAGAACTTGTGGTTTTCGCCGGAATAGGTGTGCTTGGCGTGGATGGTCAGCGTGGCACCGGCCAACCCGACCTTCTTTGGGTTGCAAGACCAGAAGCCGCTGGAGATTTCGTTGTACGACGCCCTGGCAACGAGGCGCGGCGGTGGCCCGGGCTGCTGCTTTCCGGATGTCGTAGTGGTCAGCCACTCGATCCATACATGGCAGCTCACATGTTCGAAGCCCACGTTCTCCAAGATCACCCGGTAGGAGCCCTGCCCGTCGCGGGAATGCCAACTTCCGCCAGTCAGCGTCCCCAGGAGCTCCGCTTGATCCACGTCAGTCTCCGCAACGGAGGGGGCCATCACCAGGAACGAAAGGCTTAGCAACGCTGCTGCAAGAATTTTCATGGTTCGGATTGCCTGTCGAGAATCGGCGTGAACGGAGTGATGGACGGCGCGGCGGCGGTGTACCCGGCCCCGGCATTTGATGTCAAACCGAACGTCGGCAAGGCCAGGCATGTCTTGAACATTGATGATGCCAATAATCGCACTAATCCAGCCACGATTCTCGACACGGCGGCGTTTTATTGACTGGATGACAAGCATAACCGGCAGGTATTGCTGCAAGTCGCATCCAAGCTCGAAGAGCGGCGAGAGTTTCTGGCTGCCGCTCATAATCTCGGGTCAGCCGTCGGAAGCGGTTGAGCCAGCCGAAGCTGCGTTCGACCACCCAACACGCGGCAGCAGGACAAACCCCTTCTTGGCCTCAGGCAGTTTGACCACGTGTAGATCAATGCCTTGGGCTCGTGCGGCCTTGGCCGGGTGCTGCCCTGAGAGACCTCACGACGTGATGGACCCAGCAGGCGCTGGCACATAGTGCCCCATCAATTCCACCACCCAATCGATGAATAGGCGCAGCTTCGCGCTGACGTGCCGGTTCGGGGGGAAGGCGATGTAGAGCGGCATGGGGTCCAGGCGCCAGTCTTCGAAAATCGGCACCAGTTCGCCGCGCGCCAGGTAGGGCTGGACCATGTATTGCGGCAGCCACAGCACACCCATGCCGGCCAAGCCCGCGGCCAGGTACGCATTGCCGTCGTCCACCGCCAGCACGTAGCGCCCGTGCACGTTGACGCTTTCGTCGCCGCGGTGCATGGCGTAGGGAAAGGCGCGGCCGATGCGCGACCACAGGTAGCCCACGATCCGGTGATGCGTGTCTTCCAATTCCTTCGGGTGGGACGGCAGGCCGGCGCGTTCCAGATAGGCGGGGGCGGCATAGACGCCCAGTTGCAGGTCGGCCACCCGGCGGGCCACCAACGACTGGTTGGTGATTTCACCGCCGCGCACGACGCAATCGACGTTCTCGCCGATGACATCCACGATGCGGTCGCTGACGCCCATGTCCAGCTGGATGTCGGGATATCGGGCGTGGAATGCCGGTAGTGCGGGGATCAGGATCATGCGGGCAAGCGGGCTGGGCACGTCCACGCGCAAGCGGCCCCGGGGGGCGGCCGAGGCGGCGGACAAACCGGTTTCGGCATCGTCCATATCGGCCAGCAATTTGACGACGCGTTCGTAGTAGGCGGCGCCGTCGGCAGTGACGGCGACTCGGCGCGTGGTCCGGTTCAGCAGCTTGACGCGCAGGCGCGCCTCCAGTTGCTGCACCAGCTGCGTGACGCTGGTCTTGCTCATGTGCAGCGTTTCGGCCGCTTTGGTGAAGCTGCCGGCTTCCACCACGCGGGCGAATGCCTGCATCGCATCGAATCGGTCCATGCCGGCTCCAGGGAGGGTGCGGATTGTTTGGATTCTACAAACAGTGATGGACAACGTTGCCCGTTTATCGGGCCCGGACCGTTCTTTACAGTGAAGCCATGGTTAATGACGGGCCGTTTCCGGCCCATTGATGGAGCTTAGTGATGACTACGCGCGACGTCGTTTTTCCCCCCGGCCGCCAGGCGCTTTACGAACGCAACCGGTATTCACCGGCGATCCGGTCCAATGGTTTCCTGTTCGTGTCGGGGCAGGTGGGCAGCCGCGAGGACGGCTCGCCGGAGCCGGACCTTCAAACGCAGGTCCGGCGGGCGTTCGACAATCTGAACGCCATCTTGAAAGCGGCCGGAAGCACGTTCGACGACATCGTCGACGTGACGGTCTTCATGGTCGACCCCGCGTCCCAGTTCGAAACGATCTGGCAGGTGGTGCCGGAATACTGGGGCGAGGCGCCGCATCCGACCCTGACCGCCGTGGGCGTGACGTGGCTGTACGGCTTCGACTTCGAGATCAAGGTCATCGCGAAACTGCCGGAAGCCGCCAAGGGCTGATCCCGCCGCTTACTTCACGACGTAGTTGTTCGCCTCGTTTTCCCCTGCCCACTTTCGCAATGCGGCAATGAATTCGGGGCACACGTTGCCGTCGACGCTGGAATTGACGATGACGCTGTTCTGCATCTGCATCAGCACCTTGCATTCATACACGCGCGACCGGTTCTGGTAGTGGCCGGTCGTGTTCGTCTGGAAGACGGGGGTGGCGGCGGTGGTGTTTGTGGCGGCGATCATGCCGACAACCTGCTGGCTGGAGCCGGTCGTGACCCATTCCGTGTAGGGCGCGGTCTGATAGTCGGACCACTCCAGTTCGACGGTGTTGCCGACCGTGCGCGTCCTGGACGGTTCGCCCAAGGCCGCGATGGCGTCATTGATCGAACGGCCTTCCATGTTCTTGGCGACGTTCACGCTGGGCGAGAACGACAAGCCCGACTTGAACACATTGCCCAGCGAGGGCAGCGCGGAGCTGCCGCCCGTCGGCATCGGCGCGCAGCCGGCAAGGCTGGCCGCGGCGGCAATCAGGCTGGCGGCCAACCAGAGCGGTTTGCGGCGAATCGGGGAGGGCTGGGGCGACTTCATGGCGTGCTGTCGATGCTCCGTGGCGGATCAAGGTGGCTCAACGCGTTTTGTTTCTTTTCGTGACGGGCGGCTGGAAAGCCCGCCGACCCGTCTGGCGGCGCATGCGCCCGAGGCTTACGGTCTGCTTTCAGAAAAGTTCGACATTTTTACCGGAAAACGGGGCCAGTAGCCCTTCGCCGCATGTGAAATTTGTTACGTAATATGCCGGCGGGCGATATTCACAGGGGGACGGACCAGGGGAGCTTCTTGCTAAGATCGTCCCCGCTCTCCACTCGACCCCTGACTCCGACGATGATGTCTGCCCGATTCCTTCCCCTGATCCGTGCCGCGTTCGCCGCTCTCGCTTTGGTCGCGGGCTTGGCCTCTCCCGCGGCACAAGCTGACACCGTCTATGGCGGCGTTGCCACCGACGGCAAGCACTCCAAGATTTACTGGGTGATGCCGGAAAAGACGAAGCAGTGGGCCGATATGGGGGCCATCGCCGAGTGCAAGCGGGCGGGCGGCAAAGAATGCAAGGCGCTGACCACGTTCTGGGACAGCTGCATGGTCTATGCGCGCAATTCGCGTCAGGACCTGTTCCCGGGCAACAGCGTGTCGCCGGAAATGGCGGCCAAGAAGGCCATGCGCCGCTGCACGGCAGGCAGCCCGGACGGCAAGTGCCGGCTGACCACGATGCCGTTGTGCGCGGGCCCGGGCTACAGCGCCGAAGATCTGGCGGCCCCGAAGCGGGCCAAGCCCGCCGACGTGGAAGCGCTGTCGGCCAAGCTGGACAGCCGCGGCTACTGGGGCGCCGTGGCTGAAAACGGCGATGGCGGCGTGCTCTATGCGGACGGCTACCCCACCGAAGACGAGGCGGTCACCACGCTGTTGAAGTGGGAAGACTGCAAGGATTGCCGCAAGCTGCTGACCTATAAGGACAGCTGCGTGGGCATGGCCTGGGTCAAGGGCAGCGAAGGCCGCGGTACCCGATTCACGGCGATGAACACCGATGCGGTGTCGGCGCGCGAGGCGTCGCGCACCACGTGCACGGCCAAGACCGGCGCGCCAGCTTGCATGGCCATGGTGCGCTGCTCGGGCCGCGCCTATATGGACGGTTACCCGGGCGAAGACGTGAAGGCGCAGTAAGCGCTTTCGGCCCACGCCCGGCAAGGCCGCGCCCGGCTTACTTGTCCAGCCAGGGCGCTTCCTTCCACAGCGTCTGGAATTCCGCCTCGCCGGCCGCCAATTCACGCGCGTAGTCGGCGGGCGCCAGATAGCGCAGCGGGGCGAACATCTCTTTGGCTTTCGCCTGGAACTCCGGGTCGTCCACCGTGCGCTTGACCGCGTCGACGAGCTTGCCGCGCACCTCCGCCGGCAGTCCCTTGGGGGCGGCCAGGCCGCGCAAGGACGCCAGTTCAAAGTCATAACCCTGTTCCTTGAAGGTGGGCACGTCGGGCAGCGCCGCCGAACGCGTCTTGCCCATCTGTCCAAGAAAACGCAAGGGCGTGCCGCCTTTCTGGTACTGCAGCGCCTCGCCGACGTTGATGGCGCCGATCATGATTTCGCCGCCCGCCAGCGCGCCGCGCACTTCGCCTGCGCCCTTGTAGGGAATGTGGCTGAGCTTCGTGCTGGACGCCCGTTCGAACCGCAGCATCGCCAGATGGTCGTCCGACCCCGTGCCCGTCGTGCCCACCGTGACCTTGCCGGGGTTCTTCTTGGCGTAGGCCGACAGGTCGGCCAGCGTCTTCAGTTCGTTGTCGTTGCGCACGGTGAAGGCGCCGGGATCGTCGATCAGGTTGCCCAGCAAGTCATAGCTTTGCCACGTGAAGCTGGACTTGCGTTCGATGGGGATGGTCAGCAGGTTGGGCGTGTTGATGAAGCCGATGGTGTAGCCGTCGGGTTGGGCGCGCGCCAGTTCGGTGAAACCGATGGCGCCACCGGCACCCGGGCGGTTCAACACCACGATGCGCGCGTAATTGCCCAGGTATTTCTGCAGGAACGGCGCCATCATGCGCGCCACCAGGTCAGTGCCGCCACCGGGGCCGTAGGACACGATCAGGTTGATGGGTCGCTCCGGGTAGCCGGCTGCCTGGGCACTGCCGCCAAAGAAGGCGGCGCCTGACAGCAGGGCGGCGGACGCGGCCAGTGCGCGCAGCATGCGGCGCTTGTTGGGATGTTGCATGGTTGTCTCCTCGGGGGATGGGTCGGCGGCTTGGTGCCGCGCTGTTTTTTCAGGGGGCAACGCCGTGGTGGCGTTGCGGGCATTGCGTTACTTCAGTCTGGCGATGCGTGCCGCGGCGACGGGCCAGACTTCGGGGTTGAGCAGCTGGGGGGGGCGTTCGCCGCGCAGCATCGCGATCAGTTGGGTCGCGGAAGACTGCGCGACGTTGCGCCGGGCCTCGTGGGTGACGCCCGCGGTGTGGAAGGTCGCCACCACGTTGGGCAGCCCCAGCAACGGCGCATCGCGCGAAGGCGGTTCCTGCTGCCAGACGTCCAGGCCGGCGCCGCGCAGGTGCCCGCCACTCAAGGCGTCATACAGGGCGGCTTCGTCATGGATGCCGCCGCGTGCGGTCGAGAGGAATACGGCGTCCGGCTTCATGGCGGCAAACGCGCGCGCGTCGATCAGGCCGCGCGTGGACGCGTCCAGCGGGCAATGCAGCGACACCACGTCCGATTGCGCCAACAGGTCAGCCAGCCCAACCGGTTCGGCGCCGCGGCTGCGGATGGTGTCGGCGTCTAGCAGCGGGTCATGCGCAATCACTCGCATGCCGAAGCCTTGCGCGATGCGGGCGACCCGCGAACCGATTTGTCCGATGCCCACCAGGCCGATCACCGTGCCACGGACCTCGTGGCCCATCAGGTCTTCGCGGGAAAAGCCGGTGTCGTGGCGCAAGCGTTGATGCGATTCGACGACGCGGCGCTGCACCGCCAGCAGCAGCGCGTACGTGTGTTCGGCGACCGACGCGGCGTTGCCGCCCGCCTGGTTCACGACGGCGATGCCGGCTGCCGTGCAGGCCGGCACGTCGACCGTGTCGTAGCCCGCGCCGCCGGAAGACACGCACACCAGATCCGGGCATTGCGAAATCAAATCCGCGTGCACGAACCATTGCCGGGGCAGTTCATCGCGGGCGGCGGACACGTGATAGGCATGGGCGGTCTTCAGTCCGGCCAGCGTGCGCGCATCGTCGCCGCGCGCCGGCAGCACCGACAAGCCGATGCCGGGCTCTGCACCGATCAGCTGGTCGAACACCGGGTTCAGCCACAGGTCGAGCCGGCACAGGCGTTTGGGGAAGTCTTGTTGAGAGGAACCGAAATCCGGCATTGCGCGTTGTCTCCGTCTAGGCATGGTGTCTTTTGAGGCGACTCTACCCGTGCCAAAACCGGAGATAAAGCGAATAATTTTCGGAGTTAAGGGCGACTTTTAGTAAACAGTTGGTCCGCTCAGACCATTCCGGCGGGCGCATCGAAATCCAGCGTGTCTTGCGCCAGCACGCGCAGGCTTTCCAGCATGGGCCGCGTGTCGTCGCGCCGCCACTGGAAGGTGTAGGGCAGGGGGCGCAGGGGCGCGAGCCCTGGCAGGCGGTGCAGATCGCCGCGCTGGATCAGGATGCGCGCCCAGGCGGTGGGCAGGAAACCCAGCCCCAGACCCTGGCGCAGCATGCCGGCGATGGCGCCCCAGCTGTTGCAGCATTGGGTGCGGCCAGGCGATATGCCTTGTTCGGTCAGCCAGTCGTCCAGCATGCGGATCACGCCCGAGCTTTGCGGCTGCGTGATCAACGTCAGCCCCGGCAGGTCGGCGGGGGTCAGCGCCGCCGGGTCCGGCACCGCGCGGGAAGACGCCACCCATTCGAAGTCCGCGCTGCCGATCAGGTGCGACGCGATGGACGCGCGCGACGACGGGCCGGCGATCACGGCGAAATCCAGATCGCCTTCTTCCAGCCCGCGTTCCACCAGTTCGCCCACGCCGACGTACGGTTCCACCAGCAGGTTGGGGTGCGCGCGCTGGATTTCTTCGATCAGCCGCGGCATCCAGGTGATGGACGTGAGCTCTCCCGCGCCAAACCGGCACCGCCCGGAATACGTCAGGTTGTTGCTGGCCTGCTGCATGAACTGGTCGGCGTTGCGCAGCAGGTCCTTGGCGTGCGGCACCAGTTGTTCGCCCAGGGCGGTCAGCGTGGCGCTGCGCGCACTGCGGCTGAACAGGTCCGCGCCGATGGACGCTTCCAGTTCCCCGATGCGCTTGGACAGCGACGATACGGAGATATTCAGCCGGTTGGCGGCGATGGCGAAGTTTTTGCAGGTGGCAGCCCAGTAAAAGGCTTCAAGTTGCTTAAGCGTCATGGCGGTGGGAGCGGTGGCGGAAGCCGGAATCGAGGGCGAATAAAAGTGTAATAACCAATATCGATAAAGTCACTTTATTCAAAATGGCGCCGCGCCTATAGTCATCCGCCATTCCCACGACAACAGCGCGGCGGCCCCTGCCCAGGCTGGCCGACCGCCGCGAGGAGCACTCAGCCATGTCCGACCCCCTGCGTCATCTGCTCAGCCTGCACGACTTCGAGGCGGCTGCAAAGCAGCGATTGCCCAAGCCGATCTACGCCTATGTGTCCGGGGCGGTGGAAGACGGGCAGTCCGAGCGCGGCAACCGGCAGGCGTTTGCCCAGTATGGCTTTCGGCCCAAGGTGCTGGTGGACGTGTCCCAACGCAGCACGCGGGCGATGGTGCTGGGACGCGAATACTCGGCGCCGGTCGGCGTGGCGCCGATGGGGATTTCGGCGCTGTCCAGCTACCGGGGCGACATCGTGCTGGCCCGTGCGGCGGCAGACGCGGACGTGCCGTGCATCATGAGCGGCTCGTCGTTGATCCGGCTGGAGGAAGTCATGCAAGCCGCGCCGGGCACGTGGTTCCAGGCCTACCTGCCGGGCGACGAGGCGCAGATCGCGGCCTTGATCGACCGCGTGGCGGCGGCCGGGGTGACGACGCTGGTGCTGACGGTGGATACGCCGGTGGCCGCGAACCGCGAGAACAACGTGCGGGCGGGCTTTTCGACGCCGCTGCGGCCCAGTGCGACGCTGGCTTGGCAGGGGCTGACGCATCCGCGCTGGCTGTTCGGCACTTTCTTGCGCACACTATGGCGCCATGGCATGCCGCACTTCGAGAACAACTACGCGACGCGCGGCGCGCCGATCCTGTCGGCCAACGTGCTGCGCGATTTTTCAGACCGGGGCCATCTGAACTGGCAACATGTGGCGGCTATCCGCCGCCGCTGGAAGGGGCAGATGGTGATCAAGGGCATCCTGCATCCTGACGATGCGCGCACGGCGCGCGCGCAGGGCATGGACGGGGTGATCGTGTCGAACCATGGCGGCCGGCAGCTGGACGGCAGCATGTCGCCTTTGCAGGCCTTGCCGGCGGTGGTGGACGCCGCCGGCGGCATGGACGTGATGCTGGACAGCGGCGTGCGGCGCGGCTCGGACGTGCTGAAGGCCATGGCGCTGGGCGCGCGTTGCGTCTTCGTGGGCCGGCCTTTCAACTATGCGGCGGCGGTGGCGGGGCAGCGCGGCGTGGCCCACGCGATCGGCCTGATCGTGGAAGAGGTCCGGCGCAACATGGGGCTGCTGGGCGTGGTGGACGTGAAGGCGGTCAACGCGGATTGCATCGTGCGTCTGCCTGCCGCGTAGGCCGGTCGGCGCCAGCAGCCGGCTTGGCCTGGAGTGCGGACACCTCTATCAAGCGGCGCTGTCCGCCAAGCGTCAATCCGTCAGGTCTTTGACCGCCCGCTCGATCAGTCCCTGCAGCCAGGCCAGGGCGGCATCCGCCGGCGCCCGGCGGCTGCTGACCATGTCGATGCCGAAGGGGCCAGGGTCCACTTCGGGCGGCAATGGCCGCAGGCTGAGCGCTTGCCCGGCCAATCGCAGCGCCGCGCGGCGCGCCAGGGTAGCGATCAGGTCCGTGCCGACCACCGCATGCGGCAAGGCGACGATATGCGCGAACGTACAGGCGACTCGGCGCTTGCGGCCCAGCCGCGCCAGGCCGGCGTCGACCACGCCGCGGGCCGAACCGTCGTCGCTGGGCACGAACAACGCGTGGGGAAGCGCCACATAGCGGTCCAGGGTCAGCTTGCGGCCGCGCAAACCCGGGTGCTGCTTGTCGGCGATGCAAACGAACGATTCGTCATACAAGGGCATGACGCGCATGCGCTTGGGCGGGCTGAGGTGCCCGCCGATGGCAACGTCCACGCTGCCGTTGTCCAGTTGTTCATAGATGGTGGCGCGGTCCAGCCGGGCCACCCGGAGATCGGCCGCGGGCGCCTCGCGCCGCAGCCGGGCAACGATGTGCGGCACCAGCACGACGTCGGCGTAGTCGCTGGCCGCCAGCGTGAAGCGCCGGCCGTCGGCGGCGGCCGGGTCGAAGCCCGCGCCTTGCGCCAGGGCGCGGCGGACCTGATCCAGCGCGCTGCTGATGGCGGGCATCAGCGCGACCGCGTGGTCGGTGGGCTGCATGCCGTCGGCGGTGCGCACGAAAAGCTCGTCATTGAAGACACGGCGCAGGCGGTTGAGGGCGCTGCTGACCGAAGGCTGGGCGCGGTGGATGCGCTGCCCGGCCAGGGTCACGTTGCGCGTTTCGTACAGGGCTTCGAAGGCGACCAGCAGGTTCAGGTCGACGGCAGATAGATTCATGCCATCAATAGTACGAATAACGATTATCGATTTCAACAATTGGTAGGTGCGCTTCTACCATGGCTGGCATGGATATAGAAAAGGAACATGCCATGCCCACCGTGCTCATCACCGGAATCGAACCCTTCGATGGCGAATCGCTGAACCCGTCTTGGGAGGCGGCGCGACGCCTGGACGGCCAGGAGGTGGCCGGCGCCCGCCTGGTGGCGCGCCAATTGCCCTGCGTGATCGGCAAGGTGGTGGGAGTGCTGCGGCAGGCGATCGAAGACGTGCAGCCGGATCTGGTGATCTGCCTGGGCCAGGCGGGCGGGCGTAGCGACGTGACGGTCGAGCGGGTGGCCATCAACGTGGTGGATGCGCGCATTCCAGACAACGACGGCCATCAACCCATCGATGAACCGGTGGTGGCGGGCGGCCCGGCGGCGTACTTCTCATCGCTGCCCATCAAGGCCATTGTGCGAGACCTGCGTGCGGGCGGCGTGCCGGCGTCGGTGTCGCTGACGGCGGGCACGTACAACTGCAACACCATCTTCTATGGCCTGGCCCATTTCATCGCCACGGAGCGGCCCGCGCTGCGCGGCGGTTTCGTGCACGTGCCGTATCTGCCCGAAATGGCGACCCGCCACCCTGGCGCGCCCAGCCTGGCGCTGGACGTTCTGGTGCACGGCGTGAAGATCATGGTGGCGACGTCGCTGGCCGTGACCCAGGACATCAAGGTCGGCGGCGGCGCGCTGCATTGACACGGAGCAATCGACAATGAGCACATTCGCAAGCCCGGACGCCTTCGCGTTGGACGGCGTGACGTTCCAGCATCGGCGGGTCCCGGTGGACGGCCTGGGTTATCACGTGGTGGAAGGGGGCGCAGGCCCGGCGCTGATCCTGCTGGCGGGCTTTCCGCAGAGCTGGTACGCGTGGCGCCGGGTCATGCCGCTCTTGGCGCCACATTTCCGCGTGTTCGCGGTGGACCTGCCCGGGCAGGGCGATTCGGACAAGCCGCTGGATGGCTACGATACGCGCACCGCCGGCGAGCGGCTGCGCGCCTTGTTCCACACCATGGGCCTGACGCGCTACGCGCTGGCGGGCCATGACATCGGCGCCTGGATCGCGTACCCGTATGCGGCGCGTTACGCCGCCGAGGTCGAGCGCCTGGTGCTGCTGGACGCCAACATTCCCGGGGTGACGTTGAAGCCCGCCATCGAGCTCGGGCCAGACAACTGGAAGAGCTGGCATTTCCTGTTCAACAGCGTGCCGGACCTGCCCGAAGCCTTGCTGGCCGGGCGCGAGCGCATCCTGATCGAGTGGTTCTTTTCGCGCAAGACCGCCAACAAGCCAGGGGTCTTCAGCCGCGCGGATATCGACGAGTACGAGCGCGTGTATCAAACCTTGGGCGGCCTGCGGGGCATGCTGGGGTACTACCGCGCGGCGGTGGAAGACGCGGCGCAGAACCGGGCGCTGCGCGATACGCCGCTGACAGTGCCGGTGCTGGCGCTGGGTGGGGACCGGGGCAGCGCACCGGATTTGCACCAGGCCTTGAAGCCCTTGGCGCAAGACCTGCAAGGCGGCGTGCTGGAGGATTGCGGCCACTATCTTCCCGAAGAGCAGCCGCGCGAACTGGCGCGCCGCATGTTGGCGTTCCTGACGCAGGGCCGCGCCTAGCACGCGCCGCGCGCTATTTTCACATTGCGTATCGGTATTTGTTGCACGCATGGGGCGCCCCTATCCTGTTTTCACCAAACAGACAGGGGCAGCCCATGAGCACGCTAACACGCACGCGGCTGGAGATCCGGCCGCTTTCCGTCTTCACCGGCGCCGAGATCCACGGCGTGGACCTGACCCGCCCATTGCGCGACGACGAGGTCGAACAGATCAGGGCGGCGCTGCTGCGCTGGAAGGTGGTCTTCTTCCGCGACCAGCACATCGACCACGCGCAGCATCTGGCTTTTGCGCAGTATTTCGGGCGGCCGACCTCGGCGCATCCGTACGACGCCAATCCGCCTGAAGGCTATCCGCAGATCCGCACGATCTCGTCCAGATCGACGACGGGGCGGCGGGGCGAGCGCTGGCACACGGACGTGACCGGCGTGGTCAATCCACCGGCAGGATCCATTCTGCGCGCGGGGCGCCAGGTGCCGGCTTACGGCGGCGACACGGTCTTCACCAACCTGGTAGCGGCCTATGAGCACTTGTCGCCCGCGTTGCGCGCGCTGGCCGACACGCTGTGGGCACGCCACCAGTTCGGCGGCTACAACGGCGATCTCGACAACCAGACGGTCTACGCGCAACGCGTGCAAGCCAGCCCGCTGGTGTCCGAGCATCCCGTGGTGCGGGTGCTGCCCGAAACGGGCGAGCGTGCCTTGTTCGTGAACCCTGGCTTCACGCGCCGCATCAAGGACGTGAACGAAGAGGAAAGCCGCCACCTGCTGAACCTGTTCTTCGAGGAAATCACCCGGCCCGAGTACACCGCGCGCTTCCGCTGGGAGCCCGGCAGCATCGCGTTCTGGGACAACCGCGCCACCGCGCACCAGGGGCCGGGCGATTTCGCTTATCTGGACGTGGAGCGCGTGCTGTACCGCATCACGCTTGAGGGCGATGTGCCCGTGGGCGTGGACGGCCGGCATTCGAATGCCGTGCTGGGCAAGCCGTTCAGCGCGTTCGGCGTGGACACGGGAGCGGCGGCATGAGTATCAAGCAAACATTGTCCGGCAAGCGGGCGTGGCGCGCCGGCCTGGGCTTGCTGGCGGGCGTGGTGCTGGGGGCAGGGCTGTTGAGCAATTTCGCGGGGTCGGCGCCCGTGCCGGGTGAAGACGCCAACCGCTATCCGAACCGCCCGGTCAAGATCGTCGTCCCGGTCTCGGCCGGCGGCAGCGCGGATAAGCTGGCGCGCACGGTGGCGCAGAAGCTGGGCGAGAAATGGCACCAAAGCGTGGTGGTCGAGAACCAGCCCGGCGCCAGCAGCGCCATCGGCAACGCGGCGGTCGCGCACGCGCGGGGCGATGGCTATACCTTGCTGCTGAGCGGCGATGCCTTGTCGCTGAACGCCCTGCAGCCGGGCAAGCTGCCCTATGACCCCGGCAAGGACCTGCAGGGGGTGACCAAGGCGGTTGTGAATCCGCAAATGCTGGTGGTGCGGCCGGGGCTGGGCGTGAAGACCTTCCAGGAATTCGTCGCGCTGGTCAAGCAGCGGCCGGGGGAGATATCGCTGGCCTTGCCGGGCGGGACCGGCAGCTTGCAGCATTTGGCGGTGGAGCTGCTGAACGAACGTATCGGCGCCAAGACCAATCAGATTCCCTACCCGGGCGGCGGGCCGGCCACGCTGGACGTGCTGGGCGGGCACGTGGACGCCATGCTGATCACGTTGGCCGCGGCCACCGAGAACGTCCGCAACGGCAAGCTGGTGGCCTTGGCCGTCACCACGCCGTACCGGTCCAAGGCGCTGCCGGATGTGCCGACGATCCAGGAGGCCGGACTGGCGGACTACGTGGTGGAAAGCTGGCAAGGGTTCTCGGTGCCGGCCTCGACGCCGCGCGCCATCGTGGACCGCATCAACCGCGACGTGGTGGCGGTGCTGCGTGAACCCGAGACCGCGGCACTGCTGGAAAACCTGGGGTTCACCATTGCGGCGACATCGCCCGAAGCCGTGGACCAGACGGTGCGCGACGACATCGCGACCTATCGCCGCGTGATCGTTTCGGCGCAAGTGAAGCTGAAGTAGCGCGGCTTCGTGTCATATCGTTATAAGCGCGGGCGCGTCTTCCCCTGGGGAAACGTCGCCCCGCATATGGATATCTGAAAGTCTTCTTTGTCTTGCCGGCCCGCGGCACGCAGCATGGACCTCCGTTCACTGCATACGACAAGACGACAACATGGCAATTCGCAAGATACCGGGCGCAGCCCGCACCGCAATCGCGCTGGCGCTGGCTTTGGCCGCCGGCTCCGCCCACGCCGACGCCACCCTGGACAAGATCAAGGAACGGGGCACCGTCACCATCGGCGTGCTGGCCAACGGCGGCGTGTTCGGTTCGCTGGACCCCGCCACACAGCAGCTGGTGGGCTGGAACCCGGAACTGGCGCGTGAGCTGGCCCGCGGCCTGGGGGTGAAGGCGGAGCTGGTGCAGGTGCAGACCGCCACCCGCACGCAGTTCCTGATTTCCGGCAAGGTGGACTTGCTGATCGCATCCATGGAACTGAACCCGGAGCGCGCCGAGATCCTGGGCTATGCCCCCACGCCGTTCTTCCGGGTCGGCGGCGCGGCGGCCACCCTGAAAACCAGCGGCATCACCCAGTGGGAAGACCTGCGCGGCAAGCCCGTGTGCGTGTCGCAAGGCAGCAGCTTCGCCAAGCCCCTGTCGGCCGACTACGGCGCCGTGGTCAAGGGCTACAAGAGCTCATCCGATTCGCTGCTGGCATTGCGCGGCGGCCAGTGCGTGGCGGCCGTGCACGATTCCACGCTGATTCACCCCTTGCTGCGCAGCAATCCGGAATGGGCCGACTACCACGCGCCCATCGCCACCGAGGTGCTGCCGGCCAATTCCGTCGTGTGGACGCGCAAGGGCGAGGCCGACACCATCGCCGCCGTCGACAAGGTGGTTCAGGACTGGCACCGCACCGGCTGGCTGATCGCCACGGAAAAGCGCCTGGGTATCGAGCCGGCGCAGCCGCTGCTGCAGGAACTGAACGCGAAATACAAGCAAGGCAGCTGAGCGCGGGCTGCGAAAGGGACGGAAAGTAGAAATGAGGCACATCAGCATGAAGACAACAGGATGGAAGACGGCCGCCGCAGTTGCGTTGGCGGGTTTGGCCGGATTGGCCAGCAATGCCGCGCAGGCGGACGCCACGTTGGACAAGGTCAAGCAACGCGGCAAGATCGTGATCGGCGTGGACGGGGCCAGTCCGCCGTTCGGCGTCCTGGATCCGGCGACCGGAAAGGTCGGCGGCTTTCAGACCGAACTGGGCGCGGACATTGCAAAGCGCCTGGGCGTGACGCTGGAAACCGTGCCGGTCACGGCGTCCACGCGCGTGCAGTTCCTGCAGGCCGGCAAGGTCGACCTGTTGATCGCCAACATCCAGTGGACGCAAGAGCGCAGCGAAATCCTGAGCTACGCGCCCACGCCCTATAACCTGGTGGGCGGCGCGGCGATGGTGTCGAAGAAAAGCGGCATCAAGCGCTGGGAAGACCTGAAAGGCAAGGTGGCCTGCGTGTCGCAAGGCAGCAACTTCGCCAAGCCCTTGCAGGACACCTATGGCGCGGTGGTCAAGGGCCTGCGCAACATCCCCGAATCGCTGCTGGCGCTCAAGGGCGGCAGCTGCGACGCGTCGGTGCACATCCAGCCGGCGCTGTATGAGACCTTGCACGGCCCGAACGGCAAGGAATGGAATGACTTCGAACTCGCCACTTCCGACCAGTTGATCCCGTCGCCGACGGTCATCTGGACCCGCCGCAACGAAGCCGATACGCGCGCCTTTGTCGACGGCGTGATCCAGGATTGGCTGAAGACGGGTTTGCTGGTCAAGGAGGCCGACCGCCATGGCGTGCCGGCGGACTATCTGAAGCAGGCGACCGCGCAGGCGCAAGCCGGCAAATTCGACAGCGCGCCGCCCGAGGCGCAGGCCAAGCCATGACGGCGGGCGTCGCCGATTCCCTGCTGGCCGCCCTGCGTGCCCGGCTGGGGCAGGACTGGGTGTGGACAGGCGCGGACGCCGCGCCGTATCTGACGGACCAGCGCGGCCGCCTGCACGGGCAGGCACTGGCCGTGGCGCGTCCGGCGGATGCCGAGGAAGTGGCGGCCGTGTTGCGCCTGTGCCGCGCGGCGGGCGTGCCGGTCGTGCCGCAGGGCGGCAACACCGGCTTGATGGGCGGCGCCACACCGGACGCGGGAGGACAGGCGGTATTGCTGTCGCTGGGCCGCCTGAACCGGGTGCTGGCGCTGGATACCGACAACGACACCATCACGGTCCAGGCCGGCTGTGTGCTGGCCGCCGTGCAGGCGGCCGCGCGCCAGGCCCACCGACTGTTCCCCTTGAGCCTGGGCTCGGAAGGCAGTTGCACCATTGGCGGCAACCTGTCCACCAACGCGGGCGGCACGCAAGTGCTGCGCTACGGCAATACCCGGGAACTGACGCTGGGGCTGGAGGTCGTGACCGCCGAAGGCGAGATCTGGGACGGCCTGCGCGGCCTGCGCAAGGACAACACCGGCTATTCGCTGCGCGACCTGTATATCGGCAGCGAGGGCACGCTGGGCGTCATCACCGCGGCCACGCTCAAGCTGTATCCATTGCCGGGCGGGCAGGGCAGTGCTTTCGTCGGCTTTCCGTCCATCGACGCGGCATTGGCGTTCCTGTCGTTGGCGCGTCAGCGTCTGGGCGCGGCGTTGACGGGTTTTGAACTGATCAGCCAGCCCGTGCTGGAGCTGGTGGCCAGCCACGTGCCAGAACAGCCGCAGCCCCTACCGGGCTTGGGCCAGCCCTGGTACGCCTTGCTGGAGGCTTCATCGGAAACGCCCGACGGGGCAGGCGCCGCGTTGCTGCGCCTGGGGCAGGAGGCGCTGGAGTCCGGCCTCTTGGCGGATGCGGTGATCGCGCACAACCTGCAGCAGTCGGCGGCGTTCTGGCGCTTGCGCGACGAGGCGATCGGCCTGGCGCAGGCGCGCGACGGCGGCAACGTCAAGCACGACATCTCGGTGCCGATCTCGCGCGTGCCGGCATTTCTGCGCGGCGCGGCCGATGCGTTGCGCGCGTTGGACCCGGGGCTGCGGCCAATGGCGTTCGGCCATCTGGGCGACGGCAACCTGCACTACAACGTGTCGCACGATCCCTCGCGGCCCGTGCGCCATCTGTTCGAACTGGAAGACCGCATCCACGATCTCGTGCATGCGCAGGCGCACGCGCAGGGCGGGTCGATCAGCGCCGAACATGGCATCGGCCAGGTCAAGCGCGACACGCTGCCCCGATACAAGAGCCCGCTGGAATTGACCCTGATGCGCCGCATCAAGCAGGCGCTGGACCCTTTGAACCTGATGAATCCCGGAAAGGTACTGTCATGACCGAAACCCTCTTTCCCGGCGTGTTGTCCCGCCGTGCCCGCAGCGCCGAGTTGTCACCCATCGCCGCGGCCGGGGCTCGCGCCGCGCGTCTGGCGGCCGAGGGCCGCTCGATCATCGTGCTGACCTCGGGCGAGCCCGATTTCGATACGCCTGCCCCGATCAAGGATGCCGCCAGCGCGGCGCTGGAGCGTGGCCAGACCAAGTACACCCCCACCGCGGGCACGGCGGCGCTGCGCCGCGCCGTGGCGGATGGCTACCGCCAGCGCCACGGGCTGGAGGTCGACGCGTCCAACGTCATCATTTCCAATGGCGGCAAGCAGGTGATCTACCTGGCGCTGAACGCCACCCTGGACGACGGCGACGAGGTCATCGTTCCGGCCCCGTACTGGCCGACGTTCGCCGACGCGGTGCGCATCAACGGCGGCGTGCCGGTGATCGTCGGCACGCGCGCCGAAGACGGCTTCAAGCTGACGCCCGACGCATTGCGCGAGGCGATCACGCCGCGCACCAAGTGGCTGATCCTGAACTCGCCCGGCAACCCGACTGGCGCCGTCTATACCGCCGACGAATTGCGGGCGCTGGCGCAAGTGCTGCGGGCCGCGCCGCAGGTGCTGGTGCTGTGGGACGAGATGTACGAAGAGATCTGGTTCGGCCAGCCGCCCGCGCACCTGTTGCGCGCCGCGCCCGACCTGGCTGGCCGCACGCTGGTCGTCAACGGCGTGTCCAAGGCCTATGCCATGACCGGGTGGCGGATCGGCTGGGGCACCGGCCCAGCGGCCTTGATCCATGCGCTGGAAGCGGTGCAGTCGCAGGTGTCTTCCGGCCCCAGCTCGCTGGGCCAGGCGGCCGCATTGGCGGCCTTGCAAGGCGCGGCGGACGGCTTCGTCGATACCGCCCGCAAGGCCTACGCGCGGCGTGCGCAACGGGTCGTGAACGGCCTGGCCGCGGTGCCCGGCGTACAGGTGCACGCGCCGCAGGGATCGTTCTTCGCCTGGGTCGGCGTGGGCGGGCTGATCGGTGCATCGCGCCCCGACGGCCGGCGCATCGAAGACGATGGCGACGTCGTGGACTGGCTGCTGGAATCCGAGGGCGTGGCGGTGGTGCGTGGCGCGGCGTACGGCCTGTCGCCGTACCTGCGGCTGTCCTTCGCCGCGTCTGACGCCAATATCGACGCAGCGCTGGAACGCATCGGCCGGGCGGTGGCGGCGTTGGCCCTGCCGCAGACGCTGGAGGCCGCCGCATGATCGATTCGGTGTTGCATGCCTGGGTGGCGTTCTTCAAACCGCTGGGCCTGAACTACAGCTTTGTGCAGGACCCGGGCGAACTGTCGGCGTTCGGGCACGGCCTGCTGGTGACGCTGCAACTGTGCGCCTGGACCATTCCGGTCAGCCTGCTGTTCGGCGTGCTGATCGCGGCGGCGTTGACCAGCGGCCGGCCGTGGCTGGCGCGGCCGTTGCAGGCCTTCGTGGAAGTCACCCGCAATACGCCCACGCTGGTGCAGCTGTACTGCGCGTTCCTGGTGCTGAACATGCTGATCACGCAGAAGCTGGGCGGCGGCAATCCGATCACCCCGTTTGCGTGGGTGGTGATCGTGGTGGCCTTGCACAAGGGCGTGTTCCATGCGGAAGCCCTGCGCGCAGGGATCGAGGCCGTGCCGCAGGTGACGATGGAAGCCGCGCGGTCGCTGGCGTTCTCGCGGCGGCAGATCCTGACGCAGGTGCAGCTGCCGCTGGCGGTGCGCTTTGCCTTGCCGGCACTGGTCAACAACCTGGTGGACCTGGTGAAGATGACCGCCATCGCGTCGGCCATCGCGGTGGGCGACGTGACCTATGAGTCCATCATGATCTGGTCGCACCGCGACAACGTGCTGGAGCTGCTGCTGCTGATCCTGCTGTACTTCGGCTTGCTGACCTGGCTGGTCAGCGTGGCGGGCCGCTGGCTGGAAGACCGTTTGAGGATGCCCGGCTATGGCCAATGACCTTGCATTGCAGGCCGGCCGCGCGCAGGCCGCCGGGCGTTTCCTGCCGGCCTTGCTGCGCGACCCGTGGTTCGGGCTGTTGCTGGCGCTGGTGGCGCTGGGCGTCGTGTGGGCCGTGACAGGCACCACGCCTGCCGCCGTGCAGGCGCTGTGGCATTGGTCGCCAGCGTTGCTGCGCGGCCTGGGGATGAACATCCAGATCAGCGTGCTGGCGATGGCCTTGGGCACGGTGGTCGGGCTGGTGGTGGGCGCATTGTCCCTGTCGCCGTCCCGGCTGCTGCGGCGCATCACGCGCGCGTACGTGCTGCTGTTTCGCAATGCGCCCATCCTGGTGCTGGTGTATTTCACGACCTATGTGTTCCCGTTCGAGGTGAACCTGGCGGGGTGGTATCTGCCGTTCCCGGACTGGATCAAAGTCGTGATCGGGCTGGGGCTGCCCGCCAGCGCCAACGTGGCCGAAATCTTCCGCGGCGCGATCCAGTCGATTCCCAGCGCGCAATGGGAGGCCGCGCAGTCGCTGGCGTTCAAGCGCACGCAGATCTTCCGGATGATCGTGTTGCCGCAGTGCGTGCGGCGGATGCTGCCGTCCTGGATGAACCTGATGGCCAGCATCACCATGAGCACGTCGCTGGCCTCGCTGGTGGGCGTGCACGATCTCGTCGACACGGCCACCGTCGCCAGCAACACCGTCGCGCGCAGCGACTTCACCATCCTGGTCTATTTCACGCTATTGGCGCTTTTCTTCGCCTATTGCTATCCCATCGCGCGTTGGACGCGGTATCTGGAACGACGCCATGAGCACTACTGATATTTCCCCGCTGGTCAGCCTGCGGGACGTCCACCTGGCTTTCGGCGATACCGAAGTGCTCAAGGGCATCGACGTGGAGGTCAAGCCGGGGCAGGCGGTGTCCATCATCGGGCCGTCCGGCTCGGGCAAATCGACCATCCTGCGCTGCATCACCGGCCTGCTGCGTCCGCAGCGCGGTTCGATCCAGGTGGGCGGCGTGCGCGTGGACGGCCTGAAGACGGAAACGGACTTCATCGCGCTGCGCAAGCGCGTGGGCTTCGTCTTCCAGCAATACAACCTGTTCCCGCACCTGAGCGTGCTGGAGAATCTGGTGATATCGCCCATCAAGGTGGGCGGGCAGCCGCGGGCGCAGGCCGAGGCGCGCGCCCGCGAGCTGCTGGCCAAGGTGCGCATGGACCACAAGGAACGCGCCTACCCGGGTGAGCTATCGGGCGGCCAGCAGCAGCGGGTGGCCATCGCGCGCGCGCTGACGCTGCAGCCCGAACTGATCCTGTTCGACGAAGTGACCTCCGCGCTGGATCCCGAGATGGTAGGGGAGGTGCTGACCGTGATCCGCGACCTGGTGCAGGACGGCCTGACCTGCATGCTGGTGACGCATGAGATGCGCTTTGCGGAAGAGGTGAGCGACACCGTGTACTTCACCGAGGCGGGCCGCATCGTGGAATCCGGCCCCCCGTCGCGCATCTTCGGTTCGCTGCAAAGCGAACGCACACGCGCCTTCCTGCAGCGTTCGTCCGGCGCCGCCGTGGCCCGTCAATCCTCGCCTGACCCTATCGCAAGCTACCTGACATTCGATCCGCTGCGCCTGGCGGTGTGATCCCCACTGGAGTCTGACCATGAGCACTGAATCCGCAATTTCCAAAGAACGCCGCCAGCAGGTGCAGGCGGCGCTGTCCGATATCCAACGCCTGCTGGGCGACAGCCCTGTGACTCGTGAGGGGCTGGCCGCGGTGACCGCGCGCCTGGAGCAACTGGCGCAGCGCCAGGAGCTGTTTCCCGTGGCCGACTTCCCGCCGCCCGCGGCCGGGCAGGGGGTGGGCGCGTCCACCCGCTACCGCCTGAACCCCGACGATGCGCCCGGCGTGCCGGCGCTGTATCTGAATTCGATCAATCCGGGCAAGACCACGCTGCCGCATAACCATACGACCTGGGCCGCCATCGTGGCGCTGCATGGGCAGGAATTGAATCGCGTGTACCGCCGTAGTGACGACGGCTCGCAGGAAGGGCGCGCCACGCTGGAGCAGGTGCGCGAGGTGGTGGTGCAACCCGGGCAGTCCGTGTCGTTCCTGGCCGACGACATCCATAGCATCCACGTCACCGGCGACACGCCGACGCTGCATTTCCACCTTTACGGGCAGCCGCTGGAAACATTGTCGGGGCGCATCGGCATCGATCTGGCCACCGGCCAGATCCTGAACTACAACGCCACCCAGATGAAGCCCGGCCAAGAGGTGCGCGCATGAGCCTCGACCACGCGCAAGTGCAGACCCGGCTGGTGCATGCCGGATCGCCGGAATTGAAGGGCGGCTCGGGGCCGGTGAACGTGCCGGTGGTGCGCACCAGCACCGTGCGCTTTGCCGATACCGCCACCCATGCCGCCCTGAACAAGCAGCGCGCCGCAGGTGATCGCGTGGCGACGTACGGGCGTCACGGGCTGGATACCCACCAGGCGCTGGAGGAGGCGGTGGCCTCGCTGGAGGGCGGCTACCGGACGGTGCTGGCGCCCTCCGGCCTGTCGGCGATTGCGCTGGTGCTGTTGGCGACGCTGGCGCCGGGCGACCATGCGCTGGTGGCCGACAGCGTTTATTCGCCCGTGCGCAAGGTCGACAAGTCGCTGCTGCAACGCTATGGCATCGAGGTCGAGTACTTCTCGCCCGCGCAGGATGCGCTGGAATCGCGCATCCGGCCCAACACGCGGCTGCTGTATCTGGAATCCCCCAGTTCGCTGCTGTTCGAAGTGCTGGACCTGCCCGCGCTGGCTGCCACGGCGCGGCGCCATGGCGTGCTGGTCGCGGCCGACAATACCTGGAGCGGCGGTCTGTACTACCAGCCGCTGGCGCTGGGCGCGAACATCTCGATCCAGGCGGCCACCAAATACCTGGCCGGACATTCGGACGTGATGATGGGGGTGGTCACCGTGGACAGCGCGGAACTGGCGCAGCAGATCGGCGTGGCGTACGACGCGCTGGGCCTGTCCGTGGGCGCGGACGATGCGTATCTGACCTTGCGCGGCCTGCGCACGCTGGACGTGCGGCTGGCGCGCCATCAGACCAATGCGCTGGCCGTGGCCGAATACCTGGCGCGGCACGCGGACGTGGCGCGCGTGTACTACCCGGCCCTGGCGCAAGACGCGGGCCATGCGCTGTGGCGGCGCGACTTCAGCGGCGCAAGCGGCCTGGTGTCGTTCGCGTTCGGCAACCCGGATCCGGCGGCCGCGTCGCGCTTCATCGATGCGTTGCAGTACTTTTCCATTGGCGCGTCCTGGGGCGGCTATGAAAGCCTGGCGCTGGAGGCCTCGCCCGAGCGTTTGGCCGAACACAGCGTCTGGCAGCAGGGCGCGGGAAAGGCGTCTGTCGTGCGCCTGCATATCGGCCTGGAAAGCCCATTGGACCTGATCGGTGACCTGGATCGCGCTTTCGCCGCCACGCGTGACGCACTGCGCCGCAGCGCCTGAGGCATATGCAAATAAGCCTTGCGCTTTAGGGTTTCTGGCTATGTAGAAGCAATTACAACCTCTTTGTCCGGTTGTACCCCCGGGTACTAGAATTTGCCTTGTTCCATGGCTGGCAGCAGGGCATGACTCCATTTCTTTCGATTGAATCGGTACAGCTTCCGTTCTTGTCGCGCCGGGCGGAAGCGGTCCGGGATTTCTATCACCGCGTGATCGGCCTGGAAGAGGTGGCGGGCGCCGACGGCCAGCGCCTGCTTTTTTCGCTGGGCGGGGCCACGTTGTCCCTGTCGCCCGTGGCCGAAGTCAGCCGCGCCGTCAAGCCCGACTATCTGGCCATCAATACTCCTGCCTACGACGAGATCCTGGCGCGCTTGCGCCAGGCCGGGCACCACCCCGTCTGTTCGCTGCCCGATGCGTTGCCGCGCGTCATGTATGTGAAGGACCCGTCCGGCAATCAACTGGCCTTTCTGGGCTGAAGGCGCGCGATGAATTTCCAGCAACTGCGGTCGGTGCGCGAAGCCGTGCGCCAGGACTTCAACCTGACCGACGTCTCCGAAAGCCTGCACACGTCCCAGCCCGGCGTCAGCCGCCAGATACGCGAGCTGGAGGAAGAGGTGGGTGTCGACATCTTCGTGCGCTCGGGCAAGCGGCTGATCGGTTTGACGCCGCCCGGTGAACTGATCCTGCCGCTGGTGGAGCAGATCCTGCAATGCGCCGACAACATCCGGCACGCGGGCGCGGAATACGCCGACAGCCGCAAGGGCGTGCTGTCGATCGCGGCCACGCATTCGCAGGCGCGCTACGCGTTGCCGCCCGTCATCAAGGAATTCCGGCAGCGCTATCCCGACGTGGTGCTGCATCTGCATCAGGGCTCGCCCAAGCAGGTGTCTGAAATGCTGCTGGAAGGCGAGGCCGACATCGGCGTGGCGACCGAGGCCGTGGCGGACTATCCCGGGCTGGTGAATCTGCCTTGCTACCGATGGAGCCACAGCATCATCGTGCCGCGCGGCCACCCGCTGGCGCGCGAGCATGACGGCGTCAGCCTGTCGCAACTGTCGCGCTATCCGCTCATCACGTATGGGCGCGGCTATACCGGGCGCGCCCATATCGACGAGGCCTTCGCCCGGGCGGGCATCACGCCCGATATCGTGATGACTGCGATGGACGCCGATGTGATCAAGACGTATGTGGAACTGGAGCTGGGCGTGGGCATCGTGGCCGCGGTGGCCTGGGACGCCGAACGCGATACCCGCCTGACCGCCCTCGATGCGCGCCACCTGTTCGAGATCAACCTGACGCGGCTGGCCATCCGCCGCGGTGCATGGCTGCGTGGCTACGCCTTCCATTTCATCGAGATGTTCGTGCCGACGCTGACGCGCGACGTCGTGGACCGCGAGTTGAAGGGCGAGGCCTGACGCCGCGTCGCACCGCAAGCCGCATATCCATAGACGCATTTCTACGTTGCTGCGTCCGGGGCGCGCACGTAGCCTGGACTTCTCTTCATTTCAGGAAGTCCAGGTCATCCCATGAGCACCTCTGCCCAAACGGCCGCGCCGGCCCTCAGCAAGCACACCGAACGCGCACAGGCCGTGCGCGCCTTCATCGCCCAGGTCAGGCAACTGGCGCCCGATGCGGCGCAAGCCACGGCCGCGCAACTGGCCCGGGTGGCGACGCTGCTGGAAGCGCTGGGGCAACGCCGCGACCTGTTTTCCTCCGAAGCGTTTGCCGTCGTGCCGGGCCGCCCGACCTCGATTTATCGTCTGGCCGAGGACATCGACGGCGGCTATGCGCTGTACCTGTCGCTGGGCGACCCGGGCAAGGCGCAGCCGCCGCATGACCATACGACGTGGGCCATCATTGCCGGGGTGAACGGCAACGAGCGCAACGAGGTCTATGCGCGCACGTCCACCCAGGATCCGCTGCGCGATACCTTGACCCATGTGCGGCGCGTGGACGTGGGCCCCGGCAGTTCGATCGTGCTGGGCCCGGGCGACGTGCACACCATCGAACTGGTCGGTGACGAGCCCGGCGCGCATCTGCATTTCTATGGGCTGGCGCTGGACCGGCTGCACGGCCGCGTGGTGTTCGAAAGCACCGCGGGCGGCACGTACCGGACGTTTTCGCCGCCCGCAGCCATCTACCATGCACGCCTGTCGCCGCAGGAACTGCAGGACGAACTGCGCGGCGAGGCCGAGATCGCCGTGCTGGACGTGCGGGAAGCCGGCCGCTATGCCCGCCGCCACCTGCTGCATGCCGTGCCGGCGCCCCTGTGGCGCCTGGAACTGCTGGCCGACCGGCTGGTGCCGCGCCGCGACACCCGCATCGTGCTGGTGGACGACGACGAGACTCAGGCGCATCAGGCCGCGGCCAAACTGACCCGCCTGGGGTGGACCGACGTGTCGGTGCTGGCCGGCGGGACGGATGGCTGGGAGCGCGCCGGCCTGGAACTGTTCTCGGGCACGAACGTGCCCAGCAAGGCGTTCGGCGAGGTCATCGAACATGAGAAGCATACGCCCTGGATCGACGTCGAGGAACTGCACGAGCGCGTGGCGCGCGGCGACGATATCGTCGTGGTCGACAGCCGCACGCCTGAAGAATTCCACAACTTCACGCTGCCGTTCTCGCACAGCCTGCCGGGGGCGGAACTGGTCTACCGCATCCGCGAACTGGCGCCCGATCCCAAGACCTTCGTGGTGGTCAATTGCGCGGGCCGAACCCGCAGCATCGTCGGGGCGCAGACGCTGATCGACGCCGGCATCCCGAACCGCGTCGCCTCCTTGCGCAATGGCACGATGGAATGGCTGCTGTCGGGCCGGGAACTGGCTTATGGCCGCCACGCGGCCTTGCCGGAGCCGGGCGTAGCCGCGCTGGCCGCCGCGCGCGAACAAGCCCGCGACGTGGCGCAACGCGCCGGCATCGGGTACATCGACGCGGCGACGCTCGCCGCGTTCGAGGCGGAACAGGCGACGCGCACGCTCTACAAGTTCGACGTGCGCACCCGCGAGGAATACGAGACCGGGCATCTGGAAAGCTGGCGCTGGGCGCCGGGCGGCCAACTGGTGCAGGCCACCGACGAGTACCTGGCGACACGCCGCGCGCGCGTCGTGCTGGCGGATTGGGACGGCGTGCGCGCGCTGACCACCGGCGCCTGGCTGGCGCAATTGGGCGCGGTCGAGGTCTATCTGTATCAGCCGCCCACGCTGGCGCCCGTGCAAAGCGGCCCCGAGCCGCGCCGGGTACTGCGTCATCGGCCGGACGCCCCGGGCCTGCGCGCAGCGGCGCTGCGGACTGCGCTGGATGCGGACGAGGCCATCGTGTTCGACGTGGACTCGCGTGTGGCCTATGAGCGCGGCCATGTGCCCGGCGCGCGTTTCGCGGCGCCGGACCGCCTGGCGGAGTTCCTGTCGCCGGACGATCAACGTACCGTTGTCGTGACGTCGTCCGACGGCGTGCTGGCCAGCACCGTGGCGGCCGAACTGGCCTGGCGCGGCAAGCGCCCGGTGCAGTACTTGCTGGGTGGCACGCGGGCCTGGAAGGGGCAGGGCCTGGCGCTTGCAACGGGGGCGCAGGGCGTGTTGACCGGCGACGACGACCAGAGCATCAGCCCGTATCTGTTCGATGACCTGTCGGCCCGGGACCAGGGGTTCCGCGAGTACCTGGATTGGGAGCTGGGGCTGGTGGCGCAACTGGAACGGGACGGCGGCGGCGGCATCCGGCTGATCGCGGCGGGGTAGGCAGGCGGGGGGCGGACGGCAGGGCCTTGATGCACGCTGTGCGTCAGGGCCATTTTTGCCTGATTATCCACGGCTGCGGAAAGGGCTAATCTGTGCGTTTCGCCCAGGAGATCCGACATGCCGCCGCTACACCAAGAAGCCAAAGACCAAGACACCTACGCGCTGGGAAGCCGCCAGGTCAAGCGCCTGGGCTATGGCGCGATGCAACTGGCCGGACCGGGGGTCTTCGGGCCACCGCGCAACCGCGAAGCGGCGTTGGCCGTGCTGCGAGAGGCCGTGGCCAATGGCGTCAACCATATCGACACCAGCGACTTCTACGGGCCCCACGTCACCAATCAGATCATCCGCGAGGCGCTGTCGCCCTATGCGGACGATCTGGTGCTGGTCACCAAGATCGGGGCCCGCCGGGGCGCGGACGCGTCTTGGATACGCGCCGATGGCGCCGCAGACCTGGAAAGCGCCGTCGAGGACAATCTGCGCAATCTGGGGCTGGATGTGCTGGACGTCGTGAACCTGCGCATCATGTTCGGCGTGCACGGGCCGGAGGAAGGTTCGATCGCGGCGCCCCTGGCGGCGCTCGTGAAGCTTCAGCAGCGCGGCCTGGTCCGGCACATTGGCCTGAGCAACGTGACCGCCGCGCAGGTCCAGGAAGGGCGCGGGCTATGCGACATCGTCTGCGTGCAGAATCAGTACAACCTGGCGCACCGTCATGACGATGCGCTGATCGATGCGCTGGCGCAGGATGGCATCGCCTATGTGCCGTATTTTCCACTGGGCGGCTTCAGCCCGCTGCAATCCGCCACGCTGACCGACGTGGCGCAACGCGTGGGGGCGACACCGATGCAAGTGGCGATTGCATGGCTGCTGCAGCGTGCGCCCAACATTCTGGTCATCCCGGGCACGTCGTCGGTGGCCCATCTGCGCGAGAACCTGGCCGCGGCGAAGCTGGCGCTGCCGGGCGCGGAGATCCGTGCGTTGGACGGGATCGCGAAGGGCGGGGACTAAGGGTCTGGCGCAAGGCCGGCGCCGCTAGACCGCCGCCAACAGGTCATCCACGTGGACCATCAATTCGCGTACCTGGCGCAGCATCGGGTACTGGTGCAGCACCGGCGTCCATTGGGGCGATTCCAGCAATTGCGCCCATACCGGTTCCAGCGCGTCGGGTTCGGGCTGCTGCTTGTCCGTCAATTGGCACGCATACGCCACGCTGGCCGGCGCGGACAGCAGTTGCATCCGGCTGGCGGCGCTGAGCAGGCGCGGCGCGGTGTCGGCGGGCGCATCGCAGCAATAAAGCACCGTGCGAGCCAGATCGGGCGAATCGGCCGGCAGCGCCCTGAGCGATGCGCCGCGCAGGTGCACGACCCCTTGCCGGGTCTGGAACGGATAGACGGCGTGCTCGTCGGCATGTGCAAGCAGGCGCAAACCCCGCTGCAGGCGGGGCAGGTCCGCGGTCGCCGCGTCGATGGACGCCTTCGCTTCAAGCAGCAGGCAGACGTCCCAAACGGGCGTGGCGGCGTCCGTGTGCGTTTGGCGCAGCAGCACGGCGTCCCACTCGCTCTTGGCGCGTTCGGCGCTGGCGGGTATCGATGCCGGCACCAGCATCGAGGTCACCACGCGGAAGGGCGGCGGGCCGCTTTGGGCGTCGTTCAGCCGTCGGGACAAGGCGTCCAGTGCCGCTTTGGCCAAGGCTTCGACGGCCGCGCCTCGGCGCTGTGCGGCGGAACCTTGCGCGGCCGCGGTTTGGCTGCCGGAGCGTGGCCCGTGGCGATCCCATAAGGATTGGTATAGCCGCACCTGCCCATCCGGCGTCAAGGCGTCCAGGCGCTGCAAACGCGCCAGGGCAGGGGCGTCCAGCAGGCGGGCCAACGCGCGTTCGACGGCGGGGTCCTCGGTTTTCTCCTGCATGGCCCGAAGCCGCTGCGCGGCCTCGGACAGCGTCGTCCACGACGCGCCGGCCGCTGCGGCCTGCAATGTGGCCAACGCGTCCCGGTCCTGGCCCGGCGTCATGCGCTGCAGCTTGGCGGGGTGCGCGATGCCGTTGACGGCGGCATGGATCTGGCGGCGGTCCTGTTCGGCGGTGGTGGAAAGATGCGCGAATTCGCGCACTTGCGGCGCGCGGTGCCGCAGCACGATGGCCTGGAAGGCGGGGTCGCCGCCGTCTGCGCGCACGGCTTCATGGATCAATCTTGCCAGGGCCTGGATGAATCCCCGTTTTGTCGCTGCGTCGGGGGGTGTCCCGGCGGCCAGCGCCTGGCGGGCTTGTTCCAAGGTGATGGCGAGCGCGGTCGACGAACCGCCGTTGCGCATTGTCGCGACCTCGTCAAGCGTCTCCGGAACGCGGTAGCGGCGCGGCACGGCGCGAAGAAGGTCTTCAAGCAACGGCGAGCAGGGCGGCAGGGGCATTGGCGCAAGTCGAGGATCGGAGCAATGTCGTGCAGTGTCGCATGTCGTTGATTCGACCTGACTGTAAGCTGAATAAGTAATCAGAATATGAAAACAATGTCGTTCGCCTGCGGCGGGCAAGCCGATATCGTCCGGATTCAAACGGCTCGCCCAGTAGCCGAATTCAGGAGAATCCGATGTCCCCACGCAAGCTGCTGGTCGGCACCTTTGCCGCGCTGGCCACTTTCATCGCCTTTCCGGCGACGGCGCAACATGCCAAGTACCTGGTCACGACCGAGTGGCTGGAAAAGAACCTGAACGATCCGAAGGTTCGGGTCGTGGAGGTGAGCGTGAACCCGGGCCTGTACGAACGCGGCCATATCCCGGGCGCGGCGAATGTCAGTTGGCATACCGATCTGGTCGACACCGTGAACCGCGACATCGCGCCGCCCAAGCAATTCCAGGCGTTGCTGGCGCGCTCCGGCATCAACGCCGACACGACGACCATCCTGTACGGCGACAACAACAATTGGTTTGCGGCCTGGGGCGCGTGGATCTTCGACATCTACGGCATCGACAACGTGAAGATCCTGGACGGCGGACGCAAGAAATGGGAGGCCGAGGGCCGGCCCCTGTCCAACAGCGCCAAGATCCAGGCGGCCGGCACGGCGCAGATCAAGCCGCCCAACGCGGCGTTGCGCGCCCATCTGCAGGACGTCCTGGCCGTGGCCCGCAAGGATAAGGACGGCGTGCTGGTCGACATCCGCTCGGCCGACGAATACAACGGCAAGATCTTTGCGCCCCATGGCGTGCCGGAACTGGCGGTGCGCGCCGGCCACGTGCCGGGCGCGGTGAACGTGACCTGGAGCAAGCTCGTGGCCGAAGACGGCACGTTCAAGTCGGCGGACGAACTGAAAGCGATCTATCAGGCCGCCGGCGTGGATGGCACCAAGCCCATCATCACGTATTGCCGCATCGGCGAACGGTCCAGCCATTCGTGGTTTGCGCTGCGCAAGCTGCTGGGCTATGACGTGCGCAACTATGACGGCTCGTGGACCGAATACGGCAACAGCGTCGGGTCGCCCATCAGCAACCCGTCGGGCACGGTGTGGGGCAAGACCTGAGTGAGCACCCTACGTTTGGTGTCGGCCGCCACGGTGTTGGCGGCCGTTTTCGTGGCGGCCTGGCTGCTGGCGCCCTTGCCCGAGGGCGGGCGCAACCTGTCCTTGTCCGTCTTGTTGGGCGCGGCGTTCGGCATCGTGCTGCAACGCTCGCGCTTCTGCTTCTATTGCATCGCGCGGGACTTCATCGATAAAAGAGAGACGTCTGGCATGTTCGCGGTGCTGGTTGCGCTGGGCGTGGGCACGTTGGGCTATCACGCGGTGTTCGGCGCATTCCTGCCCGTGCCTTCGCCTGCGCGGCTGCCGCCGGGCGCGCACATCGGCCCGGTCAGCCTGGCGCTGGTGGCGGGGGCCTTCGTCTTTGGCGTGGGCATGCGCGTATCCGGTTCTTGCATCAGCGCGCATTTCTACCGGCTGGGCGAAGGCGCGCTGGCCTCTCCGTTTGCCTTGCTGGGCGCGGGCGTGGGCTTCGTGCTGGGATTCGCGACGTGGAACGCGCTGTATCTGGCGTTGATCCAGGAGGCGCCGGTGGTGTGGCTGCCGCAGCGGCTGGGCTATGGCGGCACGCTGCTGCTGCAGGGCGCGCTGCTGGCGGCGATTGGCTGGGCGGTGTTCCGCCGCGGCGGGGCGCAGCCGCGTCAGGCTGATGCGGGCGCGTCGCCCTGGCAGTCGGTGTTGCGCGAGCGCTGGCCGCCCGCGGTGGGCGGCATCCTGGTGGGTTTCATCGGCGTCATTGCCTATCTGCGCATTGCGCCCTTGGGCGTGACGGCCGAACTGGGCAGCTTGGCGCGCACGGCGGCGGCGGGCACGGGGTGGCTGCCGGATCGACTGGAAGGGCTGGACACCTTTGCGGGTTGCGCCACCGTGGTCAAGCGCATGCTGCTGTCGAACAACGGCGTGTTCGTGGTGGCGCTGGTGGCGGGGGCGTGGGCGGCGGCCTTGGCGGCCGGCGCGTTCCGGCCCAGGTTGCCGTCCGTGAAAGACATCGCCCGCAATTTTGCGGGCGGGGTGCTGATGGGCTGGGGCGGCATGACGGCGCTGGGTTGCACCGTGGGCACGCTGCTGTCCGGGGTGATGGCCGGGGCGCTGTCCGGCTGGGTCTTCGGCGCGGCCTGCTTCGCGGGAATCTGGGCGGGCTTGCGCGTCGTCCGGGCGCCAGCCCAGCCACGCATTACTTGAACATCGCGGCGTTTTCTTCCAGCACGGCGTCGGCGCACTGGGCATCCAGGTTGCCGCCGGGGGCGCCGGCCACGCCGATCGCGCCGATGACTGCGGTGCCGGCCTTGACCGGCACGCCGCCGCCCAACAGCAGGAAGCCGGGGATGTCGGTCAGATTGGCCGCGCCCGGGTTCTTCTGCGCGTTTTCCATCATGGTCAGCGTCGGGGTCTTGGCGGAGACGGCGGTAAAGGCCTTGGCGCGGCTGGCTTCAATGGTGTGCGGGCCGGCGTTGTCGGCGCGGGCAAAGGCCTTGAGCAGGCCGGCGCGGTCCACGACCGAGGCGCTCACGTTGTAGCCCTTGGCCTGGCAGGCGGCGACGGTGGCGGTGGCGAGCTTCTGCGCATCGGCCATCGACAGATTGCTTTCGCTCAGCACGGCGGCGTGGGCGGCGCCGGCAAAAGCCAGGGTGGAGAGCAAGGTGGCAAGCGTGTAGCGGTTCATGGTCTGCGTCCTTTTCGGGAACATTCGGTAGGAGCAGTCAGTGTGGCCAAAACGCGCGGCGGGCGGTATACGCCCGAATACGCGGGCCTCTCCGTAGCGCTACGGAGGGCGCCCGGTCGCGGCTAGTCCAGCAAGGTGGCGTATTGGCGGATCAGCTGCGCCAGCGAATCGGCTTCCAGCTTGGCGAAGACGTTGGCGCGGTAGGTTTCCACGGTGCGTGGCGACAGGTCGAACTCGCGCGCGATCTCTTTGTTGCTCATGCCTTGCACGATGCGTTCCAGCACCTCGTGTTCGCGTCCCGACAGGCGCGCCAGGCGTTCGGCGGCGGCTTGGGTCACGGCCAGTCGTTCGCGGCTGGCGATGTGGGTGCGCACGGCGGCCTGCACCGCGTCCAGGAACACGTCGTCATCCACCGGCTTTTGCAGGAATTCCATGGCGCCGCCCTTGAAGGCGCGGCGGCACAGGTCCACGTTGGCGTGGCCCGTCAGCATGACCACGGGCAAGTCCGATTGTTCGGCCAGGCGGCTCAGCACGTCCAGCCCGCTGATGCCGGGCATGCGGATGTCCAGCACGACGCAGCCGATGGCGCTGGGGGGCAATTGCGCCAGGAACGCCAGCGGGTCGCCGAAACCGGTGCTGCGCAGGCCGACGCTGCGCAGCAGCAGCGCGAGCCCGTCGCGCACGGCGTCGTCGTCGTCGACCAGATAGACCTGGGGGGATAAGGCGTGGGTGTGGGCGTCTGGGGGGGTCATGAGCGGGCTCCCGAGCGTGGCAGGGTCACGGTGAAGCAGGCGCCGGCGGGGGCAAGGTTGCGGGCGGCGACGCGGCCGTCCATGGACCCGGCCAGCGTGTCGCACAAGGCCAGCCCCAGGCCCATGCCTTGGGGGCGCGTGGTGTAGAAGGGCGCGAACAACCGCGGCAGCGCATCGGCCGCGATGCCGGGGCCGGTATCGCTGACGGTGAAGAGATACGCATCGCCGTCGGCGCGGCCTTCGATCTGGATGTGGCGCGGGCCGTCGGCGTCGGCCAGCGCGTCCGCCGCGTTCTGGACCAGGTTGTGCAGGATCTGCTCCAGCGCCACGCGGTCGCCCAGCGGCCGGGCGCCGGGGCTGGCGTTGTGCCAGGTGATGCGTATGCCCTGGCGGGCCAGATCCGGTTCACGCAGGAACCGCAGCGACGCCACCAGCGCGTCCGGGTCCAGCGCTTCGCGCCGCGCGGGCGAACTGGGCTGCACCAGCGCGCGCATGCGGCTGATGATATCCGCGGCGCGTTTGGCCTGTTCCGAACTGGCCAGCAGGGCATGGCGCACGGCGGGGCGTTCTTCTTCGTCGTCCAGCAGGCGTCCGGCGGCACGGGTGTGCGCCAGGATGGCGGTCAGGGGCTGATTCAATTCATGGGCGATGCCGGCGGCCATTTCGCCCAGCGTGCTCAAGCGCGCCATCGCCGCCAGCCGCGCCTGCTCCTGTTGCCGGCGCGCGTCGGCGCGTGAACGTTGCCAGGCCGCGGCGCCGGCCACCAGCAAGGCGCTGGCCACGGTCCATGCCAGCCAGGCCGTCCACGGCCAGGCAGCCGGCGTCCACGTGCGCGCGCTGCGCATCTGGAAAGGCTGGCTGGCCGCGCCCAACGGCTTTTGCAGCGTCATCGTCAAGCCCGGCGGGTCGTCCGGCTGCTTGTCCAGCAACGGCAGCGCCGTCTGGTCCAGGGTCAGGCTCAGGTTGGCCAAGCCGGGCGGAAAGTCGGCGGCGGGCACCAGCTGGCGCGCGTCCAGCAGCAGGCTCCAGCTGGATGGCGAGATCAACCAATACCGGGCGGGGTCCACGGGCAAGGCGACGGGCCGTCCCAACTGGCGCGCGCGCTCGACGGCGGCGGACAGGCCGGCCGGCGCGGCCAGGCTGCCGGCCCAAGCGCCGTCGGCCAGATAGCCCAGCCCCAGCAACTGCGGCAAGGCGGGCTGCAGGCTGGGGTAGAGGCGCTCCGGGGCGGGCGGGTGCGACAGTGCGGCCAGCGTGGCCAGCACGGCTTCGTGCTGGACCGTCTTCTGGCTCAACATGCGCTGGGCGATGCTGGTGCTCTGGAAGAAACGGTCGTATTGGTCGACGTATTCCTGGCGGGCGATCCAGGCGGCGCCCAGGCAGAACAGGATGAGCCAGCAGAGGAGGGCGCGCGTGCGCGATAGGGGATTCACGCCTGAAATTATGCCTTGCGGCCAGTGCGGACAGGAATCCGTAGGGCTACGGAGGGTTTACGCGACGCGCTTGCCGGAGCCGGCGTCCGCCTGCGAACTGGCCGATACCGCCATCTGGTACAGCGCGGCCACCAGGTCGGATTGAGTGATCAGCCCGTGCAAGGTGCGCGAGGCATCCAGCACGGGCACGCAGTGCAGGCTGTCGGACATGGGGCGAGCCAATTCGATCACGGGCAGTCCGGGTGTGGCGAAGGGAACTTCGCTGCGCATGCTGTCGGCCACCAGCAGATCCTGGGCGGGCACCCCATCCACCGTGGCAGTCGCAAGCCGGCTCTTGCGTGCCAGCACGTCAGCCTGCGCAAGCATGCCGGCGTAGCGCCCGGCGGAATCCAGCACGGGCAGCGCCTGCAGCCGGTGCTTGTCGAACAGCCGGATCGCGTAGTCCAGCGGATCCTGTTCCTGCACGGTGACGACGTCGCGCGACATGATGTCCGCGCAGGACACGTCACCGAAGCGGCGCAGGCTGGCGCGCAGTTCGGCCGCCAGCACGATGTCTTCCAGGTCTTCCTTGCTGATGTCCAGCAGTTCGCCGCGCTGGGACAGGGCTTCGTCCAGGTCGGCGCGGCTAAAGCCCAGCCGGGCGCTGGGGGCGGCGTCGCGGGTGTGATGGCCGGGGGCCGGATCGGCGTGGCGCCGGGGGTAGTTGCGCTTGAGCGCGCCATTGAAGGCCACGGCGATGCACAGCAGGATCAGGGAATTCAGCCCCACCGGCCATAGCGCGAAGCCATAGCCCAGGCTGGCGACCGACGGGCCGCCCAACACGGCGGTCAACGCCACCGCGCCGCTGGGAGGATGCAGGCACCGCAGGCTGAACATGGCGCCGATGGCCAGCGCCACCGCCACGGCGGCGGCCAGGCCGGGCACGGGAATCAGCTGCGCGCAGAACACCCCGATCACGGCCGAGACCAGGTTGCCGGCCAGGATGGACCAGGGCTGGGCCAGCGGGCTGGCAGGCGCGGCGAACAGCAGCACGGCTGATGCCCCCATCGGGGCGATGAACCAGGGGTTGGCGCTGCCCAGCGCGTGGCGGCCCACCCATTCCGTGCAAAACAGCCCCACCAGCGCGCCCAGGACGCCATACAGCTTCTCGCGCCGGTTGACGCCCACGGGCGCTGGCGCGAACGAGCTCAGCCAGCGCTTGATTGCCACACCCAAAACGATCTCCTCGCGTGTTTCGAATATATCGGGGGACGACAATTTATCACGCGCAGGCGGATGACCCGCGATCCACGCCGGCGCACCGGGATCAGTCGGCGTCGTCGCCGATGCGCGTCAGCAAGCGAGCCAGCAGGGGCCGCATCGCGCGCAATTCTTCCAGGTGCGACGCGGACAGGCTTTCCAGCACGCGCTCGGCTTTTGGGGTCAGCACGACCTCGACGCGTCGGCCGTCCTCGAGATCGGCCTTGCGGCTGACCAGATCCAGGCGGGCCAGCCGGCCCACCAACTCAGCCGCGGTGTGCGGGCGGATCAACAGCCGGTCGGCGATTTCGCCCACATACAGCCCGCGCCGTCCGGCCGGGCTCTTGCGGGTGCCCTTGATGGCCAGCAGGGTCTGGTGCTGTTGCGGGGTGAGCGCCAATTCAGCGGCGGCGCCTTCGCTGAAGGCGGCGAAGGTGCGCAGCGCGTAACGGAAGTCGGCCAGCAGTTCGTAATCGGCGGGCGACAGCGGAGTGGGGGACGGAGACGTTTTCACGAGCCGATTCTAATATATGTCGTGATACGATATAAATGACCAAACGCAAGGTCCGTCGCTTTTCTTGCCGCTTTCCCTCTGTTTCCCGAACTTTCCTATCGACAATGCCAACCTGTCCCGCACCCACTCCGGTCGCGCCATCGCAAACGCCTGCCGTCGCGGCCACCCGCCTGGGCGATTTCACCACTGACCGCCGCGTCGTCCTGTTGATGGCGCTGGCCATTCCCGTGGGGCTGGCCAGCGTGGCCGCCGCCTGGGCCTTGCTGCGACTGATCTCCCTGTGCACCAACCTGGCCTACCACGGCCGATTCTCGTTCGCCGACCTGCCGATCACGACCGGGGCGTTGGGCTGGGGCTCGGTTTTCATTCCGGTCGCGGGCTGCCTGATCATCGGGCTGATGGCGCGCTACGGGTCCGAGAAGATCCGCGGGCATGGCATTCCGGAAGCCATGGAAGCGATCCTGATCGGCAAGAGCCGGATCCAGCCCAAGGTGGCGATCCTGAAGCCGGTGTCGTCCGCGGTGTCGATCGGCACCGGCGGGCCGTTCGGCGCGGAAGGGCCCATCATCATGACCGGCGGCGCCATCGGGTCCTTGCTGGCGCAGACCATCCACCTGGACGACGCCGAACGCAAGACGTTGCTGGTGGCGGGCGCCGCCGCCGGTATGACGGCCATCTTTGCGACGCCGCTGGCCGCCGTGCTGCTGGCGGTTGAACTGCTGCTGTTCGAATGGAAGCCGCGCAGCTTCCTGCCCGTGGCGATGGCCGCGCTGGTGGCGGCCGCCACCCGCGCCTTCGTGCTGGACGCCGGACCGGTCTTCGCCTATGCGGGCGCCTTGTCGTTCACCCCCTGGCACCTCATGGCCTGCGCGGCGGTGGGCGTGCTGGCGGGATTGGGCTCGGGCGTGCTGACGACGCTGGTGTACGCGGCCGAAGACCTGTTCGAAAAGCTGCCGTTGCACTGGATGTGGTGGCCGGCCATCGGCGGCCTGGCGATCGGCATCGGCGGCATGATCGACCCCGCCGCGTTGGGCGTGGGCTACGACAACATCCGCCACCTGCTGGCGGGCGACCTGGCTTTCCAGGCAGTGTTGCTGCTGCTGGCGGTAAAGGTGGCGATCTGGTCCATCGCCTTGGGGTCGGGTACCTCGGGCGGGGTGCTGGCGCCGTTGCTGATCTTCGGCGGCGCGCTGGGCGCGTTGGCCACGCCCTGGCTGCCACAGGCGGACCCGGGCTTCTGGGCCTTGCTGGGCATGGCCGCCATGATGGGCGGCACTATGCGCGCGCCGCTCACCGCCACGCTGTTCGCGGTGGAGCTGACCGGCGACACGGCGGCGTTGCTGCCGGTGCTGGCCGCTTGCGTTTTCGCGTATGGCGTGACGGTCCTGCTGTTGAAGCGGTCGATCCTGACGGAGAAGATCGCGCGCCGCGGCCATCACATCAGCCGCGAATACCATGTGGATCCGTTCGACCTGGTGCGCGTGTCGGCGATCATGACCCAGGGGGTCGATACGCTGCCGCACACCACAACGGTGGCGCAGGCCGTCGCGCATTTCACGACGCTGCAACCCGTGCACACCAGCTACCCGGTGGTGGACGCGCAAGGCGTCGTTGTAGGCGAGGTCACGCGCGCCGACTCGCTGGCGTGGGCGCTGGATGCGCTGGACGGTTCGCGCACCTTGACGCAGGCGCTGGCCGGACGCGAGCAGGTGATCGGCTATCCCGACGAGCTGGCGAGCCGGATCGCGGACCGCATGGCGCTGTCAGGCGTCGGACGCGTGCCGATCGTGGACCGGACGACGGGCCGCTTGCTGGGCATTGTGGGCCGCAAGGACCTGTTCCGGTCGCGCGCGCGCCGCCTACGCGATGAAAGCGAGCGCACCGCGTACTTGCGCCGCGCGGCGTGAGCGGCTCATCCGCCGCTTGCCGCGCGCAGTTCCCACAGTACGTCCAACACGTGGCGGGTGGCCTGTTCTACCTTTTCCGCGCGATGCGCGATGCCCAGCGGGCGCCATAGCGCAGGCCGCAGCGGGCGCATGATGATGCGCGGGTCCGGTTGCGGGGCGGTCGCTTCGTGCGGCAGCAGCGTGGCACCGTAGCCGGCGGCCACCAGGCTCTTGATGGCGTCGTTGTAGTTCAGCTGGATGCGGGCGCGCGGGTTCAACCCGGCGCCGGCGAACCATTCGCCGGTCTGGCGCGACAGCCGCGTGGTGGCGTCGTTCAGGATCAACGGACGGCCTGCCAGCCAGGCCGGCGTGACGCGAGCCGGCGCCGGCCAGCCAGCGGGCAGGAACGCCATGACCGGGTCGCGGCGCCAGGGCTTGAGCACCAGCCCGTCGATGGGTGGCTGCGGCAACGCCACCAGCCCCACGTCCAGTGTGCCGTCATGCAGGCGCTGCAAGGTTTCCTGAGAGGTCAGCACGGCCACCTGAACGTCGATGCCGGGGTGGTCGCGGCCCAGCCTTTCCAGCGCTTGCGGCAGCAGATGGGCGATGGCGCCGGTGGAGGCGCCCAGGCGCACGCGGCCGGACAGGCCCTGTACCTGGCGCTGTACGTCGTCCAGGGCCTGGTCGGCTTCGGCCAGCAGCCGGCGCGCGCGGTCCAGCAGGGTCTCGCCGATGGTGGTGGGCCGCACTTGTCCGCGCTTGCGGGTCAGGAGCGGCGCGCCGATGCGGGCCTCGAGGTCGGCCACGTGCAGGCTGACGGTAGGGGGCGCCAGGTGCAAGGCGCGGGCGGCATCCGCGAAAGACCCCAGGTCGGCAATCGCCACCAGAGTGCGCAGGCGGTCCAGGCTGATTTCGCGCATGGCTTTATCGTTCAGGAAAGATGAATCCAATGGTCATGATATTCGACTTTTCTTATGTTGCCTGCAGATCGATGATACGCACTTGCCCCGCGGCGAATCCCCGCGGCGGCGCCATCCACAACCCCACCTCCCGATCGGGACGGAGCACGTCATGACCCATCCTCTTGTCTTTATCGACGGCGACCAAGGCACGACCGGCCTGCAGATCCACGAACGCCTGAACGGCCGCGCCGACCTGCGCCTGCTGACGCTGCCCGAGGCCGAGCGCAAGGATCCGCAACGCCGCGCCGAAGCCATCAATGCCTGCGACGTGGCCATCCTGTGCCTGCCCGACGAGCCGGCCCGCCAGGCGGCGGCGTCCGTCGTGAACCCGAAGGTCCGCGTGATCGACGCCAGCTCGGCGCATCGCACCACGCCCGGCTGGGTGTACGGCTTTCCCGAGATGGACGCGGGGCAGGCGGGCCTGATCGCCCACGCCACGCGCGTCAGCAATCCGGGCTGCTACCCGACGGGCGCCATCGCCTTGCTGCGCCCCTTGATCCAGGCCGGCCTCGTGCCTGCCGACTACCCGGCCGTGGTGCACGCGGTGTCGGGCTATTCGGGCGGCGGCCGCGCCAGCGTGGACGCCTATGAGGGGCCGGATGGCGCGAAAGGCCCGGCGTTCCAGTTGTACGGCCTGGGTCTGGCGCATAAGCACACGCCAGAGATCGAAGCGCACGCCGGCCTGACGCAACGTCCCGTGTTCGTGCCGGCCTACGGCGCGTTCCGCCAGGGCATCGTGCTGACGATTCCGCTGCAACTGCGCTTGCTGCCGGCGGGCGTGACCAGCCAGCAATTGCAGGACTGCCTGCAGACCCGCTACGCCGGCACGGCGCATGTGCAGGTGGTGGACCGCCAGGAAGCCGCGGCGCACACGCATCTGGATCCGCAGGCGCTCAACGGCACCAATGACCTGCGGCTGGCGGTCTATGGCAACGAGCTGCACGGCCAGGTGCTCTTGACCGCGGTGTTCGACAACCTGGGCAAGGGCGCCTCCGGCGCGGCGGTGCAGAACCTGGATCTGATGCTGGCGGCAATGGGGTAGCGCTTAACAAAGCAGGAGCAGGCGGCAAAGGGCTCCCTTAGCCGCCCGCAGCGCCTGTCACCATTTCATTTCGCCCTTGGCGACTTTGGCGCTGATGTCCAGCGACGCGGCGGCGCCCGCCTCGGGGTACTGCGCCTTCATGGCGGCGATCAGTGCGGCGCTGTCGGCGGCCTTCGCGGCTTGCGTGTCGAAGGCGCGGATATAGCCTTGCGTGTAGCGGACGGATTCCAGGTTGAGCGGTGCGCCCGGCGCGTAGTGGCCCGGGATGACGGTGACGGGAGCCAGTTGCTCGATGCGCGCCAGGGTGGCCAGCCAATCTTGATGCGATTGCGGCGTCTGCGTGTCGGCCATCCACACGTGCAGGTTGCCGAACACCACGACTCCGCCCACCACGGCCTTGAGCGACGGGATCCACACGAAGGTGCGATCCGGCTGCGGGCCGTCCAGTCCGGTGATCTCCAGCGTCTGCCCTTCCAGCGTCAGCGTGCGGCCTTGCAGCACTTGCGGGATGACCGCCCTGGACGGCGCATCGGCGCCCAGCTTCGGCCCCCAGAACGCGATCTTGGCCTCTACGGTTTCCTTGATGTGCCGCACAGTCGGTTCGGTGGCCACGACGCGCGCGTCGGGGAAGGCCGCCAGCACGGTCTCCAGGCCGAAGTAGAAGTCGGGGTCGCCGTGGCTGATGTAGATGGTGGTCAGCGTCTTGCCGCTGGCGCGCACCATGTCGACCACCTTTGCGGCTTGCGATTTGCCGAATTGCGCGTCGATCAGGATGGCGTCGCGTTGGCCGCTGACCAGCACCGAAGACACCTGGAAGATGGCGTCGTCGCCAGGGTTGAAATGGGTCAGCGTCAGGCCGGTGCCGGCGGCGTGAACCGGGGCGATCAGCGCGGCAAGCGCGGCGGTCTGCAGCAAACGGCGCAGGGCGGAAAAGACAGACATGGCGGGCTCCTGGTGGGAAGTAAGAAGGGAGCCAGTCTAGTTGCAGGAAGCGCGCGTATCTACGCCCTGTTATGCCAGGGTCTGTTGCGTTAATCGATCAAATCAGGCCGGGCTGCGGTCAGCCAGCGTTTCTTCGACCAGACGGCGCAGCCACGTCGTGCCCGGGTCGCTTTCAAAGCGCGCGTGCCAGTGCACCGTGACGCACAGCGGCGGCAGGGTCAGCGGCAAGGGGCGGATCTCGAACGCGTTGTCCCGGTTGAACCAGATGGCCGCCCGATAGGGCAGCGTGACCGTGAGGTCGGTACGGCGCACGATTTCGGCGGCGGCCGAAAAGTGCGGCAGCGTCAGGTAGGGCTGGCGGTGCAGTCCGGCTTCGCCCAGCACGTCGTCCAGCAGGCGGTGCGCGCTGGCGCGCGAGGCCACCAGGATATGGTCCAGGCGCTTGAACTGTCCGCGCGTCAGGCCGGCAGACAGCACCGGATGGCCGCGCCGCCCCATGCAGGCATAACGCTCGCTGAACAGGTCTGCGTGGCGGGTGTGGCGGCCCAGGCCGGCCAGGTTGCCGATGGCCAGGTCGACCTCGCCGTCCTTTAACGCCTGGGGCAATTGCTCCAACGGGATTTCCAGCACCTCGACCTGCAGGCGCGGGGCCAACGCATGCACGCGTTCCATCAACAGCGGCAGGAAGACCATTTCGCCAATGTCGGACATGGACAGCCGGAAGCGCCGGGTGCTGGTGGCGGGGTCGAAGCGCTGCCGCAGGCTGACGGCTTCGGCAAAGCTGTTCATGCCGCGTTCGATCGGGCCGGCCAGCGCAAAGGCGATGGGCGTGGGCTGCATGCCGGTGGCGGTGCGCACGAACAAGGGGTCGTCGAAACGCTCGCGCAACCGGGCCAGCGCGTAGCTGACCGCGGGCTGCGTCAGGTTCAGCCGCTGCGCCGCGCGGGTCACGCTGCGTTCATGCAGCACGGTCAGGAAAACCCGCATGAGATTCAGGTCGAAGTCCACGCACGCCCTTGATATCAGTCTGATTTATAAGATAAATAATACCCATAAATTTGACACATAAATAGTTGATTCCTAGACTAATTCCACAGAGCCGCGCCATGCCAGGCAGCGGCCGCACAACCGGGGAAGCGTCGCCATGCATGCGTTGACATTGCCGTCGTTGTTGGTGGAGCAGGGCGCCCGTCTGGGCGATCGCCTGTGGGTGCAGGCGCCGGGCGGGGCCTTGCGCTTCGGCGATGCGCCGGCCCACGCTGCTGACTGGGCCGCGCGTCTGGCCTCGGCAGGCGTCGGGCGTGGCGACCGCGTGGGCCTGATGGCCGGCAACCGGCACGAGTTCCTCTCCGTCGTCCTGGGCTGCGGCTGGCTGGGCGCGGTGGTGGTGCCCATCAACACCGCCTCGCGCGGCATGCAGCTGCGGCACATCCTGGCCAATAGCGGTTGCGTCCTGCTGGTGGCGGATGCGGCGTCCTGTCCGGCCCTGTCGGCGCTGGCCGCCATGCCCGCCACAGAACCGGCAGAGGCGCTGCGCCTGCGGGCGATCTGGCTGCTGGACGAGGCCTCGCCGGTCGATGGGCTGCCCGCGCCGGCCAGTCCGCCGCCTCCGGCCCCATCCGATGCGTCCCTGCCGCCCGCCGCCGACATCCGGCCCGGCGACATGCTGGCCATCCTGTACACCTCGGGTACCTCGGGGCTTTCCAAGGGGGTCTGTTGCCCGCATGCGCAGTTCTACTGGTGGGGCAGGATCGCGGCACGGAATCTGGAAATCACTGATGCGGACGTGCTCTACACCAGCCTGCCGCTATTCCATACCAACGCGCTGAACGCCTGTTTCCAGGCGCTGGTGACGGGCGCATCCATCGTGTGCGACGAGCGTTTTTCCGCCAGCCGCTATTTCGACCGCCTGGAGGCCAGCGGCGCCACGGTGACCTATCTGCTGGGCGCGATGGTGCCCATGCTGCTGGCGCATGAACCCGCCGCGTCGGAACGGCGGCACCGCACGCGTATCGCCTTGGCGCCAGGCGTGCCGGAGCGCTTCCATGGCGCCTTCACCGAACGCACCGGCATCGCGTTGCTGGAAGGCTACGGGTCGACCGAAACCAATTTCGCGCTGGGTGGAACCCTGGCCGAGCAACGGGCGGGCACGATGGGCCGGGTGGCGCCGGAGTTCGAAGCCATGGTGGCCGACGAACACGACGCGCCGGTGCCCGATGGCGAACCCGGAGAATTGCTGCTGCGCGCGACCCCGCCTTTTGCGGTGGCGACCGGCTACTTCGGCATGGACGACAAGACGGTCGAAGCCTGGCGCAACCTGTGGTTCCACACGGGCGACCGCGTGGTCCGCGACGCTGATGGCTACTTCCGTTTCCTGGACCGCATGAAAGACGCGATCCGCCGCCGCGGCGAAAACATCTCCTCCTACGAAGTGGAGCAGGTGCTGCTGGCGCATCCCGCCGTGGCCGTCGTGGCGGTCTACGCGGTGCGTTCCGACCTGGCCGAGGACGAGGTGATGGCGGCCTTGGTCTACAAGCCCGGCCAGTCTTTGACGCACGCGGCCCTGCTGGATTTCTGCCAGCCCCGCATGCCGTATTTCGCGGTGCCGCGCTACCTGCGCGTGCTGGACGAACTGCCGCGCACCGAAAACGGCAAGGTCCGCAAGTTCCGCTTGCGGGAAGAAGGCATCACCGGCGACACCTGGGACCGGGACGCCGCGGGTTATCGCGTGGCGCGATAGCGTGAACCGGCGCTCGCGCGCCATTGAACATTCAAGAATCCAAGGGGCGGCAATGACGATGGCATACAAGGGGGCGGCGTTGTCCGCTGCCGACGAGGCGAAAAGAAAGCGGACCCGGCGCGTGGTGATGGCCTCCGTCGCGGGCAACGCGATGGAGTGGTACGACTTTTTCATCTACGGCACGGCTGCGGCGCTGGTCTTCGGCGAGCTGTTCTTCCCCAAGGGCACCGACCCGCTGCTGGGCACGATGGGCGCCTTCGCGGGCTTCGCCGTGGGCTTCCTGGCGCGGCCGCTGGGCGGGGTGATCTTCGGCCACATCGGCGACCGCTACGGCCGCAAGCTCGCGCTGGAATGGACGCTGGGGCTGATGGGGGCGGCCACGTTCCTGATCGGCTTGCTGCCGACTTACGAGCAGGTCGGCTTCTGGGCCCCCGTGGCGATGGTGGTGCTGCGCATGCTGCAAGGCGCCGCCGCCGGGGGCGAGTGGGGCGGCGGCGTGCTGCTCATCAGCGAGGCGGTGGGCGGCAAGCGGCGCGGCTACTTCTCGTCGTTCAGCCAGTTGGGCGTGGCGGGCGGCTTCGTGTTGTCGTCGGCCGTCTTCATGCTGGCCCAGCAACTGCCGCAGGAGTCGTTCATGAGCTGGGGCTGGCGCCTGCCTTTCCTGCTGAGCGTGCTGATCTTCGGGGTGGGCCTCTACATCCGCAAGCACATCCCTGAAAGTGAAGAGTTCGTGCAGGCCAAGAAGACGGCCAAGCGCGGCATGCCGGCCGTGGAAGTCTTCCGCCGCTATCCGCGCCAGGTGCTGACCGCCATGGGCCTGCGCGTGGCCGAGAACGGCGGCTCGTACATCTTCCTGGCGTTTGCGCTGGCCTACGGCAAATTCCTGGGCATTCCCAATGACGTCATGCTGGGCGGCGTGCTGGCGTCGATGTTCGTCGAACTGGGCTCCCTGGTGTGGTTCGGGCATTTGTCGGACCGCATCGGGCGCCGCGCGGTGTACCTGATCGGCTCGGCCGGCCTGGTGCTGGTGGCGTTTCCGTTCTTCTGGCTGGTGCAGACGAAGGAACCCGTATGGATCTTCCTGGCCTTCTTCCTGGGCAACACGGTCTGCCATGCCGCCATGATCGGCACGCAGCCCGCGTACTTCGCGGAACTCTTCCCGGCCGAAGTCCGCTACACGGGCCTGGCGCTGGGGCACGAGCTGGCGTCCGTGTTCGCAGGCGGCTTGTCGCCGCTGATCGCCATGGCGCTGCTGCGCAAGTATGAATCGGCCACGCCGGTCGCGTGGTTCCTGGTGGGCATGGCCGCCATCACGGTGATCACCTTGCTGCTGACGCGCGAACCGCCTCGCGAGGACACGGAATGAGCGTGGACCGCCGCCCTGGCATCGTCAGCGTGGGGGAAACGCCGGCGTTACGGCATCCCGACGCGTCATGCAGCACCGCCGGGTTGATGGCCCGGGCCATCGGCGACGCCCTGCGCGGCGCCGGGTTGACGCCTGCCGACGTGGACGGGCTGGGCGTGGCGTCGTTCACGCTTCGGCCGGACCGCGCCATCGATCTGGCCTGGCGGCTGGGCCTGCGGCTGAACTGGTGCATGCAGGACGAAATGGGCGGGGCCAGCGCCATCAACCTGCTGCGCCAGGCGTGGCTCGCGCTGGAAGCCGGGCAGGCCGCCAACATCGTGCTCGTGTCGGGCGACCACTTCACCGGCGCCGATTTCGCCGGGCTGGTGCGCGGCTACAACCGCAGCGCGCAGGATTACCTGAGCCCCTTGGGCTGCGAAGGGCCGAACCCCTTGTTCGCGATGCTGACGCAGCGGCAGATGGCGCGCACCGGCTTGCGGCGCGAAGACTATGGCGCGTTGTGCGTGGCGCAACGGCAATGGGCGGCGGATAACCCGAACGCGGCCTACCGCCAGCCGTTAACCCTGACCCAATACCTGGACGCGCCCGTGGTGGCGCCGCCGCTGGGCCGGCTGGACTGCGTGCCCGTCGTCAGCGGGGCCAGCGCGCTGGTGCTCTGCGCGCGGCCGCAGGGCGTCAGCGTGCGATTGGTCGCCAGCGACGCCCGCTACAACGACGATCAACAGGAAGGCGATGGGCTGGTGACCGGAGTCGCGGCCTTTGCACCGGACTTGTGGCGTCGGGCGGGTTTGGGGCCTGAAGACATGGACGTGATCAGCGTGTACGACGACTACCCGGCGATGGCATTGGCGCAATTGTGCGATCTGGGGGTTGCGCGTGCGGATGACCTGCCGGGTTTCATTGCCCGCCGGATCGCGACCAGGGCATTGCCCGTCAATACGGCTGGCGGCCAGCTGTCTGCGGGGCAAGCGGGCACGGCGGGCGGCATGCATGGGCTGGTCGAGGTATCGCGGCAGTTGCTGGGCCAGGCGGGGGCGCGCCAGTTGCGCGGACTGCGCCACGGCGTGGTGACCGGCTATGGCATGGTGCAACTGCGCTACGGCATGTGCGCCAACGCGGCGGTGCTGACAGCGGAGGGCGCATGAGCGTGAACGTCTTTCAATGCCACGCCTGCGGCCACCGGGTGTATCCCGCAAGGCTGTGGTGTCCGGCGTGCGGGCAGGACCAGGACCCCGCGCGGCAAGTCGCCGTGGACGATGCCGAAGTGCTGGCGTGGACCACGATGCCGACCCGGCCGGGCGAGGCGGCGCCAGCCGTTGTCGCGACCGTGCGCGCCTTGCCCGACGGCCCGGTGATGGTGGTGCGCCTGGAGGCGACGCCTACCCATGCCGGCCAGCGGCTGCATCTTTTTGAGCGGACAATGCAGGGGTTGGCGTTGCCGTGGGCAAGCGCGGCGCCACACGGATGATGCGTTAGCCGCCTTCCGCCTTCTGGATGGCCTCCAGGCGTTGCGCCAGCGACGCCGTGGACAGTTCGCCCACGCGCAGGTCGACCAAACGGCCCTGCGCATCCAGGAACAGCGTGGCGGGCAGGCCGCGGTTGCTGAACTTGCGCGAGGCCTCGCCAGCCGGATCCAGCAACACATTGCGCAGCGAGGGCGCATGCTGCGTCAGGAACTGCGCGACGTCGGGCGGAGTCTCGGCCTGGTTCAGAAAGACGAAATTCACGTCGGGATGGGCTGCTTGCGCCTGGGCGAAGGCCGGCATTTCCCGCCGGCAAGGCGGGCACCAACTGGCCCACAGATTGATGACGGTGGGCTTGCCATGGAACGCGGACAAGGCGGCGGGAGCCCCATCGAGGCGTTGCACGGCCAAGGCGGCCAGCTCGGGTTGCGCCTGCGGCGTGGGGGCAAGCCATCGGCCGCCGCCGACCCAGACGACGCTTGCCAGCGCCACGGCGCCCAGCAAGGCGGCGCGGGGCGCGTGGCGCCGGACGACGGCGAACAAGGCGTAACTCCAAGCGGCGGCAAGGCCCGCAAGCCCCGCCCAGCCGCCGTCGCGCAGATCCAATATCTTGATCGGGTCGGGCAGATAATGCTCGCGGTACTGCCAGACGAAACCCAGCCGGGCCACCAGCAGGCCGACCAGCAGCGCGCGCCACAAGGCCGTGCCCAGGTCGTGGGCCTGGTCGCGGTGGCGGTTCAACAGCCGCGCCGCCAGCAGGCCGACGACCGCGGCGACGAGCAGTACGGCGAATTCCGAGGGAATGACCAGCGGGCCGATGCGGAGGGCGGGCGTCATGCGCCGGCCTTCGCGGCAGGGGGCGGCTTCAGGCGAAAGCTGACGCCGCGGCTCGTGATCGCCAGGCCTTCAAGGGGCGCACTGCCGGGCAGCGGCAAGGGGCCCTCGGCGCGGAATCCGTGGCCGTCGATGTCCCGCTGCAAGCGGTCGGACGCTACGGTCGTTGCGTCCGTGGCAGCCTCTTCCAAGGCGCGGAACAGGGGCGCGTAAGGGGCGAATAGCGGGGTGGGCGCAAAGCTGCCTGACATCAGCGCGTTGGCGCCGGTCTGCACGTCCGCCACGCCGATGATCTGGCCCTTGCGGTCCTTGATGTTGAATTGCATGCTGAGCTCCCGAGGTAACGGGAAAGCCTAGCATGCCGCGTCAGCGGGCCGCCATTCAGCCGGGGATGACGGCCGTCACGTCGATCTCGACCAGCCATTCGGGCCGGGCCAGCGCCGACACCACGATGCCGGTGGAGACGGGGAACACGCCCTTGAGCCAGCGGCCCATGACGCGGTAGACGGTTTCGCGGTAGCGCACATCGACAAGATAAACCGTCAGCTTGCAGATGTGCGAGAGCTCGCTGCCGCATTCTTCCAGCAGCATGGCCACGTTGGCCATGGCCTTTTCGGCCTGCGCGGCCACGTCGCCGACGCCGACCGATTCGCGGGAATCCAGGTCCTGGCCGATCTGTCCTCGCAGGAACACCAGCTTGCCTGCCACGACGGCCTGGCAAAGGTCGTTGTCCAGCTGCTGCTCGGGATAGGTGTCGCGGGTATTGAACTTGCGGATGCGGGTGTGCGCCATGATGCGTGTCTTGTCGTAAGGCCGGCGCGCCGAGGCGCCGGGCCGGGTCAATGGGGAAGGATCTTGGAAAGGAAGCGCTGGGCCTGCGGGCTGGCGGCGTCGCGGAAGAAGCGGTCGGTGGGGCTGTCTTCGATGATGGCGCCGTCCTCCATGAAGACCACGCGGTTGGCCACGCGCCGGGCAAAGCCCATTTCGTGCGTCACGACCATCATCGTCATGCCTTCTTCGGCCAGCTCCACCATGACGTCCAGCACCTCGTTGACCATTTCGGGGTCGAGTGCCGACGTCGGTTCGTCGAACAGCATGGCCATCGGGTCCATGGACAGCGCCCGGGCGATGGCCACGCGTTGCTGCTGCCCGCCGGACAGTTGGCCGGGATGCTTGTGGGCATGGGCCGACAGGCCAACCCGCTCCAGCAGCGCGCCGGCCTTGGCCCGCGCGGTGGCGCTGTCGCGTCCCAGCACGATCTCTTGCGCCAGGGTCAGGTTGCGCGTGAGGTCCAGGTGCGGGAACAGCTCGAAATGCTGGAACACCATGCCGACCTTGGTGCGCAGCTTGGGCAGGTCGCGCGTGGCGGTGACGGAGTCGCCGTCAATCAGGATGTCGCCTTTCTGGATGGGTTCCAGCGCGTTGACCGTCTTGATCAGGGTGGACTTTCCCGAGCCGGACGGCCCGCAGACCACCACGATCTCGCCCTTGTCCACCCGGGTGGAACATTGCTTGAGCACGTGGTGGCTGCCGTAGTACTTGTCCACCCCGCGGATGTCGATGATGGGTGCGGAGGCGTTCATTTGTCGTAATGCCCCGCGCGGATCGAGGCGCCGATCAGGTTCAGGATCAGACGGCCGGCGGTGATGCAGGAAATCTGGTTCAGGTCTTTTTCCGGCTGGATCTCGACGATGTCCATGCCCACCACGCGGCCCTTGCGCACCAGGCCATGGATCAGCTTGCGGGCCTGGACGAAGGTGACGCCGCCGGGGGCAGGGCCGGCCACGGCGGGCATGGTGGCCGGGTCCATGCCGTCGGCATCGATGGTCAGGTAGTAGTTGCCGCCGTCGGGGATGCGTTCCAGCACGGCGTCCATGCCCACGTCGTGCAGCTCGTAGGCGGTGACGAGCTCGGCGCCATAGGCGCGTGCGGCCACCAGTTCTTCCGGGCGGCCGCTGCCCTGGGCGCGCAGGCCGATCTGGATGATGCGGTCCACGTGCGCCATTTCGGAGGCGCGGCGGATGGGGCTGGACAGCCCGTCGCGCACGCCGTTGACGTCGTCGCGCCAGTCCAGGTGGGCATCGATGTGCACCAGCGTGATCGGGCCTTTCTGGTCCAGGCCGCGCAGGATGGGAGTGGTGATGCCGTGGTCGCCGCCCAGCACGATGGGCACGGCGCCGGCGGCGGCGATGCGGCGCACGGCGGCTTCGGCCCGCTCGTAGTGTTCGCCGCGAGGCTTGGACAGGTCGGGGATGATGTCGCCGCAATCCACGAAGCGGATGTCCTCGCGGCCTTGCAGCAGCGGGCCGTCGATGTCGAAGTCGTAGTGGCCGGGGCGGCGTACGACGCGGTCGGTGGCCTGGCGGATGGCGGTGGGCGCATTCGTCTGGTCGTTGCTGAAGTCGGCGGCCGAATAGGGCGAGCCGTAGGGCATGCCCAGGACCGCGATGTCGGCCTGGAGGTTGTCCAGGTCCAGCGCCAGCGTCGAATACAGCAGGGTCGGGTGGCCGGTGCGGGGAGGGACGGTATAGGTGCTCATGTCTTGGGGTTCCTGTTGGAGGGACAAAGGGGATCAGGCCTGGTGCGTGCTGCGGCGCGCCACGGATTCCAGGCGGCGGCCGATGCTGGCCATCAGCACGCTGCACAGCCAATAGATCAGGGCGGTCGTGCCCAGCACCTCCAGGTACGCGAAGGTGTTGGCCGTCAGCAAATTGCTCTGGTAGGTCATTTCGGGCAGGCTCATCACCGAAAAAATCGCCGAGTCCTTGAACATCATGATGACGAGGCTGGTGGTGGGCGGAATCAGGTAGCCGAACAGCTGCGGCACGACGATGTGGCGCTGCGTCTGCCAGTACGTCATGCCCAGCGACAGCGACGCGCTGGTCTGCCCGCGCGGCACGCTTTGCAGGGCGGCGCGCAGGATTTCGCAGAAATAGCCGCCTGTGTAGAACGCCGTGCAGCCGATGGCGACCGACATGGCGGAAGCCGGCACGCCCAGCTTGGGCAACCCGAAGAACGACAGGTAGACGAGGATCAGGTACGGAATGTTGCGTACCAGTTCCACGTAACCCAGCGCCAGCGGGCGCAAGGGCGTGCGCGACTGCGCCGCGTAGGCGGCCAGCGTGCCGATCAGCATGCCCAGCGGGATGCCGGCTAGGCTGACCAGCGCCGTGATCCGCAAGCCTTTGAGCAGCACGGGGATGGCTTCCCCGACGATGGAGAGGTCAATGGGCATGGGGCAGCATCCTCGACACGCGCCGCTCGCACAGCCTTGAGACGGCCGACAGGCAGAACAGAATGATGAAATACACGACCGCCGTCACCGTGAACACCTGCAGCGGCAGGTCGCTTTGCAGCGTGGCGTTGCGCGCGACCGTGGCCAGTTCTGGCACCGCGATGATGGACATCAGCGAGGACGCTTTCAGCAGGATGGTCAGTTCGCTGGTCAGCGGCGGGATGGCGCGGTAGAACACCTGGGGCAGCAGCACATAGCGCCAGATCTGCCGGCGCCGCATTCCCAGGGCACGGGCCGCGGCCACCTGGCCGCCCGACAGCGTGCCCAGCGCGCCGCGCAAGATCTCGACGATGTAGGCGCTGGTATTACAGGCCAGCGCGCCGATGCCGGCGGCGATGGGCGATACGGAGATCCCCAGCAGCGGCGGAACGACGTAGTAGGCGATCAGCATGTGGATCAGCGCGGGCGTGCCGCGGATGGCGCTGACCCACAGCATGACCAGGCCGCGCAACGGCGCGAACGGCGACATCCGCGCCAGCAGCAGCGCCACGCCCAGCCCGATGCCGATGGCGAAGGCCGCCGCCGATGCCGCGATGGTGATGGCCGTGCCCGAGACGACGCCGTGCAGGAACGGCGCCAGCGCGCCGTTTTGATTCAACCAGTCCAGCATGGCGGCGCGCTCAGATGGCGCCGGCAGGCAGGTAGTTGGCGCGCGGAATGTCCATGGGCGCCCCGAACCACTTCTTCTGCAGTTCCAGCAACTGGTTGGATGCGCGCAATTCGTCGAAGGTGTCGTTGACGAACTGGCGGATCTCCAGGTCCTGCGGGTTCGCGACCCAGGCCAGCAGCTTGGCCTGCCCGATTTCGCCGGCGATGCGGAATGCGCCGGGTTGCTTGCGCATCTGGACCGCCGCGATGTTGGACGGCATCAGCGCCACGTCCACGGTCTTGTTCGCCAGCGCGTTGGACACGTCCGGATAGGCCTGGAACAGCTTGGTGTCCGCATAGCCTTTGGCGCCCGACTCCTTCAGGCGCTTTTCGAACTCCTCGGCCACCGGCTGCGACGACGATCCCATCTGGGTGCCGATGACCTTGCCGGCGATGTCCTTATCCTGCTTGATCGACGCGTCGTCCACCCGCACCATCAACACCGACCGGACCACGCCCACCGGCTGGGTGAAGGCGAAGCGCTTGGCGCGTTCCGGGGTGATGCCCACGCTGGTGGCGACCAGGTCGAATTTGCGCGACATCAGCCCCGGCAACAAGCCCTGGAAGGGCAGGTTCATCTGTTCCAGCTGCACGCCCAGCTTGGCGGCCATCAACTGCAGCACGTCGTGCCCGTAGCCCACGACCTTGCCGTTTTCGACGAATTCGAACGGTTCGTAGGCGGCTTCCGTGCCCACGGTGAGCTTGCCGCGCTTCTTGATGTCGGCCAGCGATCCGCCCTCGGCAAACGAGAGCGCGGGCAGGGCCAACGCCGCCCCGGCGGCGAGGGTGGTCGTGACAAAGCGCCTTCTGGACAGGTTCTGCATGATTTTTCCCTTGAAATGTCGTGATGTTTGGCCGCTGGGCCGGCAGGCCCGGTATGGGCCCGCCGCGGGAATCTGCGCTCCCTGGCGCCAGCGGTTCGGGAAACTGTATTCCCCTGAATCGGTCATGAAAAATGATTTTTTTAGTGGTATGGTTTCGAAATTCAATACCTTTCAAAACGGAACGACCGTGGCCCGTCCGGAGTTCACCGAGCGCGACCTGCGCTCCCTGCGCATCTTCTGCGCCGTGGCGCAGGCCAACGGCTTTGCCGCGGCGGAAAAGCAGCTGAACATGTCCAAGGCCTCCATCAGCCGCCACGTGCGCGAGGTGGAGGAAACGCTGGGCGTGCGCCTGTGCGACCGCGGACCGTCCGGCTTCGAGCTGACCCAGGCGGGCAAGGTGGCGCTCGAACTGGCCCGCGACGCCCTGAAGTCGCTGGAGCGCATCCGGCCCGAAATCGACGCGGTGCGGGGCGTGCTGTCGGGGACGCTGTCCATCGGCATGGTGGAACACGTCATCACCGACGCCGACTGCCAGATCCCCCGGGCATTGGCCGCGATGCGCGAGGCGGCGCCCGACGTCAAGGTGGAACTGACGGTGATGACTTTCAACGATCTGGACCAGGCGCTGCGCGAGCGCCGCGTGCAGATCGCGGTGCGGGGCATGTACCGTCGTGAAAGCGGGTTCCATTACCAGCGGCTGTTCGTCGAGCGGCACCGGCTGTTCGTGGCGCGCGGCAGCCTGGACCGCGCCCGTGACCTGCCGCTGGTGTATCGCTCGCACCCCTTCGTGCACGATGCGCTGGGCGCGTACGGGTTCGCGCGCGGCCCGGACGCCACGGGGCTGGAGGCGATTGCCATGCTGGTGTCGTCAGGCCATTACCTCGGGATGCTGCCCCAGCATTACGCGGATTCGGTGTCCCGGCGGCACGCCCTGACGCAGCTGCCCGACGGCCCCGTCTACGAAAACACCATCAGCGCCATCACCGAGGTGTCCCGGCCCGGCACCCGCTCGGTGGAACTGTTCCTGCGCCTCCTGGAACGCTTTCATCCGGCCGCGTAGCGGGCGCCGCGGCGCGGCCTGACGGGCGGCCCGCGGCGGACGGACGGGCCTGAGACGGGCGGGTCGCGCAGTGACGCTAAAATGTCGGCTCGCGGCTGATTGTCCAGCCACTCCGGCTTCTTCATTCCTGCGCCTGGCGCACCCATAACTATGAAAAAACTGACTGCTGTTCTCCTCGTGTCCGCAACCACGATGCTGACCGCTTGCGGCCCCAGCGACAACGCGCCCGCCGCCAGCACGCAAGCGCCGGCTGCCGCCAAGAAGGTCGTGGTGGGCCTGGACGACAATTTCCCGCCCATGGGTTTTCGTGACGCGAGCAACCAGATCGTCGGTTTCGACATCGACATGGCCAAGGAAGCCAGCAAGCGCCTCGGCATCGAAGTCGAATTCAAGCCGATCGACTGGAGCGCCAAGGAAGCCGAACTCAACGGTCGCCGCGTCGACGTGCTGTGGAACGGCCTGACCATCACCGAAGAGCGCAAGAAGAACATCAGCTTCACCGCGCCGTACATGGCCAACCACCAGATCATCATCGTCGGCACCGCCTCGCCCGTGAAGGCGAAGGCCGACCTGGCCGGCAAGACCGTGGGCGCGCAGGACGGCAGCAGCGCCACCGACGCCATCGCCAAGGACCCGGTCGCCGCCCAGATCAAGGAAGTCAAGAAGTTCGGCGACAACGTCACGGCCCTGATGGACCTGGCCGCCGGCCGCCTGGACGCCATCGTCGTGGACGAAGTGGTGGGCCGCTACCTGATCAGCAAGCGCGCAGGCGAATACCGCGTGCTGGAAGAGAACTTCGGCACCGAAGACTACGGCGTCGGCGTTCGCAAGGATGACGCCGAACTGCTGGGCAAGCTGGACAAGACGCTGGACTCGATGAAGCAGGACGGCACCGCCGGCCGCATCGCGACCCAGTGGTTCGGCGCCAACATCATCAAGTAAACGGCGTGCGGCGCCCGCGGCCTGCCGGCCCGGGCGCCTGACCCAAGCCGTCCCGCAGCCCGCTGCCGCGCCCAGGCGCCAGGCGGGCTTGCTCATGAATCTTCTTGCCGCAAGCGGCGCGATCCCACTGAATGGACTACGTACTCTCCCTGTTGGGGCCTATGGCGGAAGGCGCGAAAGTGACCTTGACGCTGTTTTTCATCACCCTGGCCCTGGCCGTGCCCTTGGGGCTGGTCCTGGCGCTTGCGCGGATCTCGAAATGGCCGCTGCTGAGCAGCCTGGTCAACGGATACATCTGGCTGATGCGCGGCACGCCGCTGATGCTCCAGATGCTGTTCATCTATTTCGCGCTGCCGTTCGTGCCGGTGGTGGGCGTGCGGTTGCCCGATTTTCCGGCGGCCGTGGTGGCATTTGCGCTGAACTACGCGGCGTACTTCGCCGAGATCTTCCGCGCGGGCATCCAGTCGGTGGACCGGGGCCAATACGAAGGCAGCAAGGTGCTGGGCATGACCTATCTGCAGACGCTGCGCCGCATCGTCTTGCCGCAGATGGTGCAGCGCGTGCTGCCGCCGATGAGCAACGAGACCATCACGCTGGTGAAGGACACGTCGCTGATCTACGTGCTGGCCTTGAACGACATCCTGCGGACCGCGCGCGGCATCGTGCAGCGCGACTTCACGACCACGCCTTTCCTGGTCGCCGCCGCCTTCTACCTCCTCATGACGCTGGTGTTGACGTGGTTCTTCCAGCACATGGAAAAGCGCTATGCCAAATATGACCAGTAATCCGTCGCCGGGCGCCCACGCGCACGGTCGCCCCGTCATGATCCAGGCGCGCGGCATCATCAAATCGTTCGGTTCCAACCGCGTGCTGGACCAGGTGTCGTTGACGCTGGGCCAGGGCGAGGTCGTCGCGGTGATCGGCCCGTCCGGCTCGGGCAAGAGCACGTTCCTGCGCTGCCTGAACCATCTGGAAACCATCGACGAAGGCAGCATCGAGGTCGAAGGCGAGACCATGGCCCGCGCCGTGGACGGCGGCCGCAGCCAGTACGCCAGCGACGCCGACGTGCGCCGCATCTGCCGCAAGATGGGCATGGTGTTCCAGTCGTTCAACCTGTTCCCGCACATGACGGTGCTGCAGAACATCATCGAAGCGCCGCTGACGGTCAAGGGCATGTCGAAGGCGCAGATCATCCCGAAGGCGGAAGAGCTGCTGCGCAAGGTTGGCCTGCTGAACAAGCGCGACAACTACCCGACGCGCCTGTCCGGCGGCCAGAAGCAGCGCGTGGCGATCGCCCGCGCGCTGGCGATGGAGCCCGACATCATGCTGTTCGACGAGCCCACGTCCGCGCTGGACCCCGAACTGACGGGGGAAGTGCTGCGCACGATGAAGCAGTTGGCTGATGAGCGCATGACCATGCTGGTCGTGACGCACGAAATGGGCTTCGCCCGTGAAGTGGCACACCGCGTCATCTTCATGGACGAAGGCCGCATCGTGGAAGAGGCGCCGTCCGCAGAGTTTTTCCGGGCGCCGCAGCACGCGCGCAGCCGGGAGTTCCTGGCGCATATGCTTTGATCTTGCCGCCCGGCCAGCTTGGCATTGCCCGTGACAGCCCGCCCGAGAGCGGGCTGTTTTGTTTTAGTCCATCTATTCCTTATTTGACCTGAGTGACGGATCCTGGCCGGAATGGCTTCGGGCAGCCTGTGATATTCTGGCCAGAATGAGAAGATAGATTTTCTAAAGGAGCGCGCGTGGGTGCCGTCCTGCCTTTGCTCGCACTGCGAGCCTTCACCGAGACGGCGCGCCTGGGCAGCCTGAAAGCGGCGGCCGAAGCGTTGGGCGTGACGCCCGGGGCCGTCAGCCAGCAGATACGCTTGCTGGAAGACCGCCTGGCGTTGGCGCTGTTCGTGCGCGAACGCCACGGCGTGCGGCTCACGCCGGCCGGCGCCAGCGCCTATCCGGGCTTGCTGCGCGCGTTCGACCAGATCGAAAAATCGTTGTCGCTGCTGGAATCCTATTCGGCGCAGCGCACGCTGACCGTCAGCACGGTGCCTTCCTTCGCGTCGTCGTGGCTGGTGCCGCGCATCGGCCGGTTCTCGGCCCTGCACCCCGATATCGAGGTTCGGGTGGAAGCGTCGTCCAAGCTGGTCGACTTCAGGCGCGACCGCATTGACGTCGCCTTACGCCATGGCCTGGGCCATTACCCGGGCTTGTCGACCTTCAGGCTGATGACTCCCGTGCTGCTGCCCGTGGCCAGTCCGGCCTTGCTGGCGCAGGGGCCGGCCATCCGGTCGGCCGAAGACTGCCTGAACTATCCCTTGCTGCAGGATTCGGACCGCGCCGATTGGGCATTGTGGTTGCAGGCGCATGGCGTGGACGCCGGCGTCGATGCGCAACGGGGCCCCAGCTTCGAAGACGACCTGCTGTTGCTGCGCGCCGCCGGCACGGGGCAGGGCATCGCCCTGGTGCAGGACACGCACGCCAGGGAAGACCTTGATTCGGGCCGGCTTGCCCTGGCGCTGGACCGGCCTTGGCCCGCACGCTTTGCGTACTACATCGTCAGCCGCCCGGACGCCGTGGCGCGGCCGGAAGTCCAGGCGTTCATCGACTGGGTGAAGGCCGAAGCGGCAGAGCCGGCGCGCGCGCCGGCGCACGAGGGCAGCGCGCATGGCTGACGCGGCACCCGTACTCCGGCTGCGCGGTGTCTACAGCCAGCGCCTGTCCCCGGTCAGCCTGGATCTTGCGGCAGGCGAATGCGCGGCCATCGCCGGGCCCTCCGGCTCGGGCAAGTCGCTCTTGCTGCGCCAGGTGGCAGACCTGGACCCCGGCCACGGCGAAGTCGAACTGGATGGCGTCCGCCGTTCCGCCATGCGCGGGTTTGAATGGCGGCGCAAGGTGGTGTACTGCCAGGCCGAAGCGGGTTGGTGGGACGACCATGTCGCGCCGCACTTCACAGACCGCGCGCAAGCCCAGGCCTTGATGCAGGCGCTTGGCCTGCCTGCGGAAAAATTGGATGGCTTGGTGCACGAGCTTTCCACGGGCGAACGCCAGCGCTTGGGTCTGGTGCGCGCACTGGCGCAGGCGCCGCGCGTGCTGCTGCTGGACGAGCCCACTGCAGCGCTGGACCAGGCGGCGACCGGGCTTGTCGAGGCGGCGCTGCAGCGCTATCTGGACGGCGGCGCGGCGATCCTGATGGTGACGCATAGCCCCGAACAGGCGCAGCGCCTGGCGCGGCGCCGCTGGCGGATGGAAGCGGGCAGACTGGAGCCCTTATGGACGTAATCAAGTTGCAGGCGCTGGATCTGGTGATCGCGTCTTGCCTGGTGCTGCTGTGCGCGGCGATTTCCTTTGCATTGCGGCTGAACCTGCAGCGGCAGGTCTTGTGGGCGGCGGTGCGCACCGTGGTGCAGCTGCTGCTGGTGGGCCATATCCTGCGGGTGGTGTTCGCGCATGCCGCGCCGTGGCTCACCGCCCTGGTCGTGGCGGTGATGATGGCGCTGGCCGCGCGCGAGGTGGCTGCCAGGCCCAAGGCAAGGTTGGCCGGGCACGGCAATGGGTGGGTCGGCACATTGGCCGTGGCGGCCACCACCTTGATCACGGCGATGTTCATCCTGAACACCGCATTGCGCCCCGACCCCTGGTACGACCCGCGCTATGCCATCGCCCTGGTCGGCATCGTGCTGGGCAGCGTATTGAACGCCGCCAGCCTGGCGCTGGACGGGGTGCTGTCGGGCGTGCGCCGGGAAAAGCTGGCGATCGAGGCCCGCCTGTCGCTGGGCGCCACGCCGCATCAGGCGTTTTCTTCCTTGTTGCGCGAATCGGTGCGGCGCGGCATCGTGCCCAGCGTCAACCAGATGTCGGCGGCGGGCATCATCACGCTGCCGGGCATCATGACCGGCCAGATCATCGCAGGCATGGACCCGATCGATGCCGCCAAGTATCAGATCCTGCTGATGTTCTTGCTGTGCGGCGCCAGCGGCATGGCGGCGATGGGCGCCGCGTACGGCGCCATGCGGCGGCTGACGGACGAGCGTGGGCGCTTGCGCCTGGACCGGCTGGCGGCGTCGAAATAAGGGCGCTTTCAGCCTACGGACGGCTGAAAAAGCGGATTTTGGCCCGAAATTTCATGAGAAATCGACGGGCGGCTTTCGATAATGGCGCCAGCTTCCCGTTCTTGTGCACGCCTATTTCCCGAAATCCGATGCCATTCGAGTCTTGCCTGACCCTTCTGTCCCGTCATATCGGCCGCGCTGCCGCACGCGCCCAAGCGGAGCGCCGGGCGTGAGCGCGGTCATGACACCCGCCGCCGCCGTCCGCCCGGTCAGCCTGCAAAAGGCCTTTCCCGGTTGGCTGGTGCTGCTATGCCTGGCCTTGTGGCTGGCCGCCCTGGCCTGGGCGCGCTGGCTGACCTTGCCCGACGAAGGGCGCTACGCTGGCGTGGCCTGGGAGATGCTGCGCAGCCGCTCTCCCATGGTGCCGCTGCTGGACGGGATGCCGTATTTCCACAAGCCGCCGCTGTACTACTGGCTGGCGCAGATCAGCTATGCACTGTTCGGCGTGCACGAGTTCAGCGCGCGCGTGCCGTCGCTGATCGGCGCGTGGAGCGCGGGCGCAGGGCTCTACGCCTTCGTGTCGCGCTACCGGAATGTGGCGCAGGCGCGATGGGCGGTGGCGATCCTGGCCCTGATGCCGTTGTTCTTCGGCGCCGCGCAATTCGCCAATATGGACATGCTGGTCGCCAGCATGATCACGCTGTGCGTGCTGGCCGCCGCCGATACGGCATTGCGGCGAGGGGCCGGGCGGCCGTTCCGAGCCATGTCGATTGCCACCGGCGTCCTGGCGGCGCTGGCGGTGCTGGCCAAGGGGCTGATCGGCCTGGCGCTGCCAGGCGCCATCGTGTTGGCCTGGCTGCTGTTGCGGCGGGACTGGCGGGGCATGCGCGCCTTGCTCTGGGTACCTGCCTTGCTGGCGTTCGCGGTGGTGGCGGTGCCGTGGTTCTGGTTGATGCAGGTGAAGTTTCCCGGCTTCTATCACTACTTCTTCGTCTATCAGCACTTCGAGCGCTTCGCGCAAAGCGGCTTCAACAACGCGCAGCCGTTCTGGTTCTATGTCCCCATCGTGGTCGGGCTGTCGATGCCGTGGTCGATCTGGGCCGTGCCGCTCTTGAAGCCCGCATTCTGGCGTGAGGCCGACCCGCAGGGCTTGCGGCGGTTGATGGCGATCTGGATCGCGGTGGTGATGGTGTTTTTCTCCATTCCGCAATCCAAGCTGATCGGTTACGTGCTGCCGGTGTTTCCCCCGCTGGCGCTGTTGATCAGCGAGCGCCTTGCGCCGTCCTGGGCGACGGGCAGGCGCCGGGGAGCGATTGTCGCGGCGAGTGTGGCGGTCGTCATTTGCCTGGGGGCGATCATCGTCGCCTCGTCCAATCCGCGAGGCAGTGCAGGCCCGACCATGCAGGTGTTGCAGGGCGACATGCGGCCGCAGGACGGGCAGGTCGCCCTGCATGCGCTGCCGTTCGACCTCGGCTTCTATACGCAGGCCGAGCAACCCGCCTGGATCGTCGACAACTGGCAGGATCCCGAAATCCCCACGCGGGACAATTGGCGCAAGGAACTGTACGACGCGGCGCAGTTTGATCCGGTCGTGGGCAAGCGCGTGCTGGTGGAGAACGGCGACCTCTCGACCCGCCTGTGCGCCGCTGCCGACGGCGCGCGCTTCTGGATCTGGGGCCGGGACGACGACGCCTCGCGCTACCCGGCCATTGCCGGCGTGCCCGCACGTATCGCTGGCGACAAGCGCGCGGTGTGGCGCATCGACATCGATGCGGCGTTCCGTCAACGCATGTGCGGGGGCTTGCCCGCGGCGCGTTAGCCGTCGTGCAGACAGCGCGGGCCAAAGAAAAAACCGGCAGCCTGTGAGGGCTGCCGGTTTTTTTGTCGTCCTGGCGGCGGCGGGGCCGCCGGGCGAGGGCGCTTAGCCGATGGAGGCCAGCACCTGGTTCAGCGTGGCGCTGGGGCGCATGGCCTGGCTGGCCTTCGACTCGTTCGGCTGGTAGTAGCCGCCGATGTCGACCGGCTTGCCTTGGGCCGCCTTCAGTTCTTCAACGATCTTGGTTTCGCTTTCGGCGAACGCGCCCGCGGCGCCCGCGAACTGGGCTGCCAGCTTGCGGTCGTCGGTTTGCGCGGCCACGGCCTGGGCCCAGTACATGGCCAGGTAGAAGTGGCTGCCGCGGTTGTCCAGGCCACCGACCTTGCGGTCCGGCGACTTGTTTTCGTCCAGGAACTTGGCGGTGGCTTGATCCAGCGTTTTGGCCAGGATCTGGGCGGTCGGGTTCTTGTACGCGCGGCCCAGGTGGTCCAGGGATTCGGCCAGCGCCATGAATTCGCCCAGCGAATCCCAGCGCAGGAAGCCTTCTTCCAGGAACTGTTGCACGTGCTTCGGGGCCGAGCCGCCCGCGCCCGTTTCGAACAGGCCGCCACCGGCAACCAGCGGAACGATCGACAGCATCTTGGCGCTGGTGCCCAGCTCCATGATGGGGAACAGGTCGGTCAGGTAGTCGCGCAGCACGTTGCCGGTGACCGAGATCGTGTCCAGGCCTTCGCGGATGCGCTTGACCGAGAACTTGGTGGCTTCAACCGGGTCCAGAATGCGCAGGTCCAGGCCGCTGGTGTCGTGGTCGTTCAGGTACTGCTTGACCTTGGCGATGATCTGGGCGTCGTGGGCGCGCTTTTCGTCCAGCCAGAAGACGGCAGGCGTCTTGCTGGCGCGGGCGCGGTTGACGGCCAGCTTGACCCAGTCCTGGATCGCGGCGTCCTTGGTCTGGCACATGCGCCAGAGGTCGCCGGCTTCCACGGCTTGTTCCAGCAGGACCTTGCCCGAGGCGTCGGTAACGCGCACGGTGCCCGATGCCGGGACGACGAAGGTCTTGTTGTGCGAACCGTATTCTTCGGCGGCTTGGGCCATCAGGCCGACGTTGGGCACGCTGCCCATCGTGACCGGATTGAAGGCGCCATTCTTCTTGCAGTCGTCGATGACGGCCTGGTACACGCCAGCGTAGCTGCGGTCGGGGATGACGGCCTTGGTGTCTTGCAGTTGGCCGTCGGCGTTCCACATTTTGCCGGAGTCGCGGATCATGGCGGGCATGGACGCGTCGACGATGACGTCGCTGGGCACGTGCAGGTTGGTGATGCCCTTGTCGGAATTCACCATGGCCAGTTGCGGCAGCGTCTTGTAGGCGGCGTCGATGTCGGCGGTGATGGCGGCCTGCTGGTCGGCCGGCAGCGATTGGATCTTGGCGTACAGGTCGCCGATGCCGTTGTTGGCGTCGAAACCGGCCTGCTTGAGCGCGGCGGCGTGCTTGGCCAGCACGTCCTTGTAGAACACGGACACGACGTGGCCGAAGATGACGGGGTCGGAGACCTTCATCATCGTGGCCTTCAGGTGCACCGAGAACAGCACGCCGGTGGCGCGCGCGTCGTCGATCTGCGCTTGCAGGAAGGACTTCAGCTTGGCGGTCGACAGCACGGCGGCGTCGATGATCTCGCCGGCCTTGACCGGGGTCTTTTCCTTCAGCACGGTCTTCGTGCCGTCGGCGGCCGTCAGTTCGATCTTGACGTCGCCAGCCTCGGCGATCAGGGCCGACTTTTCGGTGCCGTAGAAATCGCCTTCGGACATGTGGGCCACGTGCGACTTCGAATCGGCCGACCAGGCGCCCATCTTGTGCGGGTGCTTGCGGGCGTAGTTCTTGACCGACAGCGGCGCGCGGCGGTCGGAGTTGCCTTCGCGCAGGACCGGGTTCACGGCGCTGCCCTTGACCTTGTCGTAGCGGGCCTTGACGTCGCGCTCGGTGTCGTTGGCGGGGGCGTCCGGGTAATCCGGCAGCTTGTAGCCCTGTTCCTGCAGTTCCTTGATGGCCGCCTTCAGCTGGGGCATCGAGGCGCTGATGTTGGGCAGCTTGATGATGTTGGCTTCCGGCTTGACAGCCAGCGCGCCCAGTTCGGCCAGGGCGTCCGCGAGCTTCTGGCTGTCTTCGAGGTAGTCAGGGAAGAGGGCGATGATGCGGCCGGCCAGGGAGATGTCGCGCGTCTCGACCGTGATGCCTGCGGGTTTGGCGAAAGCCTGGACGATGGGAAGCAGCGAACGGGTTGCAAGCGCCGGAGCTTCATCGGTGAGGGTATAGATAATCTTCGGAGTAAGAGACATGATCCTTGAATCTGTTCGGCTTCAGGCGCTTTTGGCGCAAACCCGAACATGCTAAGCGGCGTACGCCGGTAGATGTTATCGAGAGTGGGTTCGTATGGGCAGACGCGGATCAACGACCTGGATCTGTCCAAATTGGCCGGCGCCCGCCCTTTATTTGATGGCCGGATTACCCGGCCATTCTGGGATGGTGCGACTGCCACGAATTGAACATTGTAATACCGCGATACGCCCGGCGCGTGGGGAAATGACCGCAAAAGGCCGTCTTATGGGCTCGATATCGCATCAATACGGCCTCGATATGGCCCAATAGCCGAATTTTGGCAACGAATGCGCCATGCTCGGAAGCGCCTGAGGCCTCAACGGCCGGCAATGTGTGGGTAATAGGGCCTAACGTGGCGGCTTCCCACGCGAATGGTGCATCGAGTCAGGATGAAGCCGGCCTGCTATGGGCGATTTGACAAACTTTCGCGGCGGGCGCAAGCTGCGGTTCATGACTTCCCGCGCCGTCCGCATTTCGCTGATTATTACCATCATTCCTGGAATGGTGGGTTAGCGCGCGACCGCAGTCAGTCACAGCCACCCGCCCCACGAGGCGGGTTTTTTGTGGCCGCCTCTGCAAGGCAAGTATCCCAACGCAGAGAACCCCATGCCCGCTTGCACCCCCGCCGACTCCCTTGCTGACACTACGGACTTCCAGCAAGGCAATGCTTCGCCCATCGAATACCTGCGCCAGATCCTGACCGCCCGCGTGTACGACATTGCCCGCGAAACCGAACTGGACCCCGCGCGTGGCCTGTCGGCGCGGCTGAACAACACGGTCCACCTCAAGCGCGAAGACAACCAGCCCGTCTTCTCGTTCAAGGTGCGCGGGGCCTACAACAAGATGCGCAACACGCCGCAAGCGGCGCTGGACCGCGGCGTGATCACTGCGTCGGCCGGCAACCATGCGCAGGGCGTGGCCATTTCGGCTGCCAAGCTGGGCGTGCGCGCCATCATCGTGGTGCCGCAAACGGCCCCGCAGGTGAAGGTGGACGCCGTGCGCGCCCACGGCGGCCCGACCGTCACCGTGGTGCAGGCGGGCGATTCCTACAGCGATGCCTACGCCCACGCGCAAACGCTGGCCCAGCAACAGGACCTGACCTTCATCCCGGCCTTCGATGACCCCTACGTGATCGCGGGCCAAGGCACTATCGGCATGGAAATCCTGCGCCAGCATCCCGGCGCGCTCCATGCGATTTTTGTGCCGATCGGCGGGGGCAGCCTGGCGGCGGGCGTATCGGCCTATGTGAAGACGGTGAACCCGGCAGTGAAGGTCATCGGCGTGCAGACCGAGGATTCCTGCGCGATGGCGCAATCGCTGCAGGCGGGAGAGCGCGTCAATCTGCCGGAAGTGGGGCTGTTTTCGGACGGCACGGCGGTCAAGCTGGTGGGCGAAGAGACCTTCCGCCTGTGCCGCGAGTATCTGGACGAAGTGATCTTGGTGGACACCGATGCCGTGTGCGCGGCAATTAAGGACATGTTCCTGGATACGCGCAGCGTGCTGGAGCCCGCGGGCGCCCTGGCGGTGGCGGGCTTGAAGAAGTATGTGGAACGCGAGGGCGCGCAGGGGCTGTCGCTGGTAGCCATCACCTCCGGCGCCAACATGAATTTTGACCGCATGCGCTTCGTGGCCGACCGGGCCGAGGTCGGCGAAGCGCGTGAAGCCGTGTTTGCCGTGACGGTGCCCGAGGAGCGCGGCAGCTTTCGCCGCTTCTGCCGCGTCCTCGGGCAGCGCAGCGTGACCGAATTCAATTACCGCATTGCGGACGTGCGCACCGCGCACATCTTCGTCAGCATGCAGATCGCGCGCCGGGGGGACTCGGCCGACATCGCCGCGGCGCTGGAAGAACAGGGGTTTTCGGTCAACGACCTGACGAACAACGAAGTGTCCAAGCAGCACATCCGCTACATGGTGGGCGGGCGTTCGCCCCTGGCGGCCGGTGAACGGCTGTTCCGCTTCGAGTTCCCCGAACGTCCGGGCGCGCTGATGAAGTTCCTGTCGGAAATGGCGCCCAACTGGAATATCAGTTTGTTCCACTACCGCAACCAGGGCGCGGACTTCAGTTCGGCACTGGTAGGTATCCAGGCACCGCTGGCCGACAGCGCGGCGCTGGACGCCTTCCTTTTGCAGTTGGGCTACGCCCATTTCGAGGAAACCGGCAACGAGGCCTACCGCCAGTTCCTGATCTGAACGCGCGGCCGGACGGTGGGGCCCGCCGTCAGCCCGGTTTGCAATTGGCTTTGGCGGGCAGGGACACGCCGGGCTGCAAGCGCAGCGTGGCACGGCCCTGCGCCTGCGTCAGCAGCAGGGTGCGGGCGCGCCAGGCCGGCAGGTCGTCGAAGGCGACGTCGGGACGGGTGGAAGACGAGGCCAGCGTGTCGGGCTGGTTGAATTCCAGCGCTGGCAGGCGCAGGCACGTGTCCTTGAAATCCAGCCGTGCCAGTTCGCGGCCGTCGCTCATGCGCACGGCGCGGAACGCGATCGGCGCATCCACGAATTTGGTGATTTCGGGCACGTACTGCTGGTAGCCGTAGGCGTCCTTCACGTGCGTGGCGGGCTGCACCACGACCACGTCGCGCCCGGGCGGGATGGCCAGATAAGCCACGTCGCCGTCCACGTCCAGCAGCTTGCCGGCGCCCAGGTTCAGCGCCTTGAGCGGCGCATGGCGGATCATCACCGTTTCGTTCCAGGCGGTTTCGACCCGCGTCCAACCCGGCAGCCGGGCCGCTTCAAAGCGGGTGCCGTTGGGGCGGTCCCGGTCGCGCTTGTCCGCCAGCGCCAGGCGCTTCACGCGCAGCGCGCCGTCGACGACCTGCAAATGGGTCAGCACGGGGTCGATGCTGGAACTGTTGAAGTAGGCCAGCACGGCGTCGGTCTCCAACGCCTTGGCGGGGCCCGCGCAGAAGAAGGCGTTGGCGGCGGGGTCTTTGCCGTCCGGATATAGCAGCCGCCCGACGTCTCGGCCGCAAAGCTTGTTGCCCTGGAACGAGATGGTTGTGCTGCGGGTGTTTTGCCGCTGGCCGGTATTCCAGTCGCTGCGCCCGCTGGCCGTAACTTCCACCACCAGGCCATGGTTGTCGTAAATCACGGACGCGCCCGCAGGGGCGGCAAGCATGCTGAGACAAAACGCCATGGCGCGGCCTCTCGACATCGGTCGACTCCCAGGGAAGGCTAAGCGGTGACTATATACCGCCTTCGGATATCGCTCTTACGCTCCGGCAAGTCCATCCACGTGGACTTGAGCCTGCCCCTGCGGGCAATGCTCCACGCGAGCCTGCACGCGATAGACGCGGCGCAGCGTCGCCGGCGTGACGACCTCGGCGGGCAGGCCCTCGGCTTCGATTGCGCCGCTGTGCAGCATCAGCGCATGGTCGGTATGGCGCAACGCGATGTTCAGGTCGTGCAGCACCACCAGCGTGATCAGCCGGTGCTGGCGCGTCTGCCGGCGCAGCACGTCCATGACGTGGAACTGGTAGTTCAGGTCGAGCGCGGACAAGGGCTCGTCCAGCAGCAGCAGGCGCGGGCGGCGCACCAGTGCCTGGGCCAGCGAGGCCAGTTGCTTCTGGCCGCCCGACAGTTCATCCAGGTAACGGCTGGCCAGCGCCGCGATGCCCAGGTCCGCGATGACGGCCATGGCGTCGCGCATCAGGTCGTGGCCGGCCGCGCCGTGGCGGCCTGACCGGGCAGCCACCAGCACGGATTCGAAGACTGTCATGTGCACGCCTTTGGGTAGCGCCTGGGGCATGTACATGGCGCGTTCGGCGCGGCGCGAAGGCGTCGCTTGCGCCAGGTCTTCGCCGTCCAGCAACAATTCGCCGCGCATGACGGGATTCAAGCCCGCCAGCGTTTTCAGCAGCGTGGACTTGCCGCTGCCGTTGGGGCCGAGCAGGGCGGTGACGGCGCCTTCCGCCAGCGGGCCGGCGGAAAGCCCCTGCAGCACCGGCCTGCCGCCATAGCCGGCGGCCAACCCGCGGATGTGCAGCGGGGTCATCGTCAGGGTTGCAGCACCAGCGTGCCGCGCATGTGCTGGGCGTGCGCCGGGAACGAGCAATAGTAGGTGTAGGACTGGCCGGCGCGCAGACGGTTGACGGGGAACGTGACCGTTGCGGTTTCGCCGCCACCCAGCATCGGTGTCTTGGCCAGGATGCGGGCGTCGCCGGGCGCCAGGAATTCGTGTTCCGCCCCGGCCTTGATGCCGTCGACCATCACGGCATCGATGTCTTCGGTCTTGGTCAGCACCCAGTTGTGGCCAGCCTTTTCCTTGCTGTTCTTGCCCGTGTGGATCAGGCGCACGGTGAAGTCCTGGCAGGTGGCCGGCACCACGATATGGTCGGGGCCGAATTGCTTGCCGGGGCGGCCTTCGACGTCGATGGTGCACGCATCGGGGGCGGCATGGGCGGCGCCGGCCATCAGCAGGGCAGCCAGGGTGAAGCACACGCGGGATTGCATCGGGGAGGTCTCCTTAGGGGATGCGGGGCGTCAGGCGCGCTTGAGCGCGCGCACGACGATGGTGAGAAAGAACGGGATGCCGACCAGCGACGTCACGATGCCGACCGGAATCAGCGCGCCGGGCAGGACGGTCTTGGACGCGACCGAGGCCAGCGACAGGATCAGGGCGCCAGCCAGCGCGCTGCCCGGCAGGTAATAGCGATGGTCTTCGCCCAGCAGCAGCCGGGCGATGTGGGGGGCGACCAGTCCCACGAAACCGATGGTGCCCACGAACGACACCGCCAGCGCCGCCAGCGCGCTGACGCGCAGCAGGCTGACCAGGCGCAGGCGGCGGACGTCGATGCCGAAACTGGCGGCGCGCTCTTCGCCCAGGCGCACGGCAGTCAGTTTCCAGGCGTCGCGCATCGAAAACGGCACGGTCACGGCGATCGCGGCGGCCATGACGGCCACGGTGGTCCAGTTGGCGCGCGCCAGGCTGCCCATGGTCCAGAAGACGATGCCCTGCAGGGCTTCTTCACTGGCCACGAATTGCAGCAGCATCACCAGCGCCTGGAAGGAATACACGAGCGCGATGCCGAACAGCACCACGCCCAGCGTCGACCCGCCGCGCCAGCGCGCCACGCGTTCCAGTATCAGCACCGACACCAGCGTGCAGGCAAAGGCCGAGATCGACACCACCATGCCGGGCGGCAAGGCGGGCACGTGCCAGTCGAGCGTGATGGCCAGTGACGCGCCGAAGGCGGCAGCGGCCGAGACGCCCAGCGTGTAGGGGCTGGCCAGAGGATTGTCCAGCATGGTCTGCATCTCGGCGCCGCCCAGCCCCAGCGCCACGCCGACCAGCAGCGCCATCAGGGCATAGGGCAGCCGGAACTGCCACACGATGACGCGCGTGCCGGCGCCGGCCGCATCGGGATGCAACAGCGTTTGCAGCAAGTCGGCGGGCGAAAGGGCGGCGGGGCCGCTGGCGACGTCGGCCAGCAGGCTGGCGGCAATGGCCAGCACCAGCACGGCCGTCAGCAGCAGGCGCTTGCGGACGGTGCGCCGGTAGGCGGCGATGGGGTCTTCCGGGGGCGAGGCAATGGCGGGCATGGCCGCCGTGGTGGTGCTGGGCATGATGCGCTTATCGGGCAGAGGCGGCGCTCGGCGCCGTCCAATAGGTGCCCGCGTTGTCCACGTCCAGGAACTGGCGGTACAGCGCGTCCAGCGTGGCTTGCGGGTCCAGCGCGGCGGCGCGCGCCGGGTACAGCCACGTCGTCATGGCTTCGATGGCGACCACGTTGTAGGGCGAGTTGTAGAACGCGTGCCAGATGCCGTAGGCGCGGTGCTGCTTCACGGCGTCCAGGTCGCGGATGCCGTCGCGGTCGAGCAGGGTGGACAGGCTGGCCGCCGATACCGCGGCGGCGGCGCCGGGGCCGACCAGCAGCCCGGGGCGGCCCGGTTCGGAACGGCTGCCGGTGGCGATATAGACATCGGGCTTGGCGTCCAGCAGGAATTCCAGGCTGACGTCGCCAATGGCGCCCGGGAGCACGGGGGCGGCCACGTTCACGCCGCCGGCGGTTTCCAGCAGGTCACCGAAACTGCCGTTGCCGGTGGTGTGGCAGCAGGCCGGCCACACGCCTGCCAGCATTTCCACGAACACGCGCGGACGCTGCGCCTGCGGCACCGGGCCGACGATCTTGCGCACGCGGGCCAGATGGTCTTCATAGAAGGCGATGTAGGCGTCGGCCTCTGCCTGGCGGTCCAGCGCCTGGCCCAGGATGCGCATGCTGGGCACGGTGTTCTCGACCGGGTGCTGGCGGAAGTCGATGAAGACGATGGGAATGCCTGCCGCCTGCAGCGCCGCGATCATCGGGTTGTTGCGGCCGGGGCCGTGGCCGCTCAGGCTGAACACCGCCACATCGGGTTGCAGCGACACGATCTTCTCGGGGCTGACGCTGGCTTCCGACGTTTTGCCGATCAGCGGCACGTCGGCCGCCTTGGGATAGCGCTTGACCAACTGAGTCCACGAATAGGGGTCTTGCTGTTTCAGCTCGCCTTGCCATCCGACCACGCGGGCGACGGGATCCTGGCGGTCCAGCAGGGCCATTGCGAAGACGAAGCGGCCTTCGCCCAACAGCACGCGCTTGGGGTGGTCAGGCACCGTGACGACGCGGCCGGCCAGATCGGTGACCTGGCGGGCGTGGGCGCCGGGCAAGGCGCAAAACAGGGCGGTGGCGGCCATGGCCGCGCGGAAGAGCTTGATCGCACGCATCGAAAACATCCCGGGTTGCGCCGTTGCCCGCAGGCTTGCAGGTAACGCGAACCATTCTTATCGACACGCAGTGTCCGCCATGCCATGTCAAGAAAGCGTTAAGACGTGCGCGGTGTGGCGTGCGCGCCGCAAGCGGGGACGGAACGCGGCGGCCCACGCCTGGCGGGCACATACAATATGAGACTGATTTCCATTCCCTGCGGGCCTGCATGCGCGTTCTAGTCATCGAAGACGATCCTGACATCCTGGCGAACATCACGCATCACCTGACGCGGCGCGGCTACATTGTCGATTGCGCCGAGGATGGGCAGCGCGGCTATGCGATGGCGGCCTCGGGCGGCTTCGACCTGATCGTGCTGGACCTGATGCTGCCGCGGCTGGACGGCTACGAGCTCTGCCGCCGCCTGCGGACGGAGGCGGCGTGCGACACCCCGGTGATCATGGTGACTGCGCGCGACACGCTGGACAACCGGCTGACGGGTTTTGACGCGGGCGCCGATGACTACCTGGTGAAGCCCTTTGCGCTGGCGGAGCTGGCCGCGCGGGTCAAGGCGCTGCTGCATCGCGCCAGCGGCGCGGGCGCTGCGCGCGTGTTGCGCGTGGGTGACCTGACGCTGGACACGGGGACGCTGGAACTGGCGCGCGCGGGGCAGCCCCTGCGCCTGCCGCCGTCTCCACTGCAACTGCTGACCCTGCTGATGCGCGCCAGCCCGTCGGTTGTCCACCGAGCGCGGCTGGAAGAGGCCTTGTGGCGCGATTCGCCGCCCGACAGCGACAGCCTGCGCACCCATATCCACCAGATCCGCCACGTGGTCGACAAGCCGTATGGCACGCCGCTCTTGCACACCGTGCACGGCATCGGCTATCAGCTACGGGCGCCCGACGATGCCTAGGCGGACGGGGCCGGCGGCCCGGCGCGGGCTGGCGCGCCATCTGGTGCTGACTTACGTGGTGCTGGCCCTGCTGGTCGCGGGGCTGCTGTCCTGGCTGTCGGTCTGGAGCGTGGGCAAGCTGGAAGCCCACTTGCAGCGCATCGACATGGGAATGGCGGTGGAGCGGGTACGGGGCGATTTTCTGGCGGGCATCGACCCGGGCCGGCCCAACCGCTTCTTCCATGGAGACCCGGGCAGCGAGGCCTTTCCCTCCTGGCTGCGGCGGCTGAACCCCGGCTTCCACAAGATCGAACGCGAGGGCCGCGTCTGGCACGTGATGGTGGACGACCAGGACGGCCAGCGCTACATGCTGCTGCGCGACTACACCGACTACGAACAGAGCCAGGTGGCGTCGCACTGGACCGCCGTCAGCGGGCTGGCGGGCAGCCTGGCGCTGGCGTTCATCCTGGGTATCCTGGCTACGCGACGGCTCTTGCGGCCCTTGTCGCGGCTGGCGGCTCAGGTCAACGCGCGTGGCGCTCAGCCGCCGCAGACGCGGCTGGCCGAAGACTATCCGCCGGACGAGATCGGCCAACTGGCCGCCGCCTTCGACGCGACCTACAACCAGCTGGAGCAGGCGCTGCGACGCGAACAGCTGTTCACCGCGGACGTCGGCCACGAATTGAGGACGCCGCTGATGGTGATCTCCAGTTCTTGCGAGCTGCTGCGCGAGGAACAGGCGTTGGATGCCAGCGGCCAGGCGCGCCTGGCCCGCATCGAAGCGGCGGCGGCCGACATGGGCGAAAGACTGGACACTTACCTGATGCTGGCGCGAGGCGGCGATGCGGCGGAACGTTACGCGCGCGAAAGCGCCCGCACCGCGGCGCAGGGACAACTGGCGGCCTGGGGCGCCGTGGCGCAACGCCGCGACATGCGGTTGACCTTGACGCTTGCGCAGCCCGAGGCCCCGGCGTTGGAATTCCCGGCGCCCCTATTGCGCGCGGTGCTGTCCAACCTGATCCGCAATTCGCTGCAATACGCGGGTCCGCAAGCCAGCGTCGTGATCACCGCCGGACCCGACTTCATGCAGGTGGCGGACGACGGGCCGGGCATCGCCGCCGAGCGCCACGAGGCTGTCTTCAGCCCCTTCGTGCGCGGCGAACAACCGGATGCCGGCAACCTGGGGCTGGGCCTGTCGCTGGTGCAGCGCATCTGCGCGCACCAGGGTTGGCGCGTGTCGCTGCAATCGGCGCCGGGGCGCGGCACCGTGTTCCGCGTGGATCTTGCCGCGCAGCCCGATGCTTAGAAGGACAGGTCCGCCGTGAAGGTGACGGTGCGGCCCGCGCCCGGCACTCCATACAACTGGAAGCCGTCCAGGGACGCGCCCACGCGGCTGTAGTAGAACTTGTTGAACAGGTTGTCCACGTTCATGCCCAGCGTCACGTTCTTGTTCAGGCGGTAGCGCGCCGCCGCGGCGTGCAGCCAGTACGACGGCGCCTTCTCGTTGTCGCGCACCCAGACCGGATGCGTGCCGGACGGGCCCGACACCGTCGAACTGTTGTTGTTCTTGCCGCCCACGTACTTGTTGTCGGTGTAGCGGCGCTTGCCCACGTACTGCACGCCATAGCTCAACGACAGCTCCTCGGTGGCCGCATAGGTGGTCCAGAGGTTGAGCGTCAGGTCGGGGACGTTCTTGGCCTCTTCGCCCTGGTTCGCGCCTTTGGTGATGCGGCTTTTCATCGCGCTGACGCCGGCGAACGCCGACCAGCGCGGCGTGAGGTTGCCCGACAGGCCGAGTTCGACGCCGTCCACGCGCTTGGCGGGCAGGGCACGCACCACGTCCGTGGCATCGTCGCCGTACTCCCAGGAGTCGGTCAGCTCGGTGCGAAAGACCGCCCCGGTCAGTGCCAGGTCGCTGCCGGCCAGATCCCACTTGGTGCCCAGCTCCCAGGTCTTGGAGACGGCGGGCTTGTAGGTGTCCGAGCCGGTGGCGCCGTAGATATTGTTGTTGGTGCTGGCGCCCAGCGCCGAGGGCTGGGCGGCCTGGCTGTAGGAGACATAGACGCTGCCGATGTCCACGGGCTTGTAGGTCAGCCCGAGACGGCCGCTCCAGGCGCCGTCGGTGACGCGTTGCGTGGTGGCGCCCGTCTTCTGCGTGACGCGGTAGCGGTCGTACCGCAGCGCGCCTTGCAGCATCCATTGCGGGTTGAAGGTCAGCGTGTCGCCGACGTACAGGCCGGTGTTGAAGATCTCGGCCTTGTTGCCGGCATCGCCCTTCACCGTATCGACGCCGCCCATGTCGACCCCGCCGGTATTGCGCAGGTCGATCACGGGATTGCTGGCCGGCGCGCGGATGGTGCGTTCGTGATCGCCGTAGGTTTCCTTATAGAACTCCACGCCCGTCACCACCGCATGCTTGATGCCGCCGGTGTTGAAATCCAGGTTCAGGTTGGTCTGGTTGGCCAGGATGGTGTAGCGCTTAGACGTCCCGAAATCGTTGCCGCGCAGCTGCGCGTACGGCGACGGATCCGAGACGGGTTCGTACCCGCTGTATGACGGGATGCCGTCCGCGCTGTTGACGAGCGGGCCCGCGCCCACATAGCCGTAAGACGTGCGCGACGTGGAGTTGAAACGGGCGGGCGCCAGCACGCCGATGCGGTCGGTCTGCTGCCAGCGGCTGATGTTGGACAGGCGGGCCGCGTTCGTGAAGTCGTGCTCGACCTTCAGCGTAGCCTGGTCGGTGCGCGTCTGCTCCGTGTAGAGCCCGGGGTCGCCGTACCAGGCGTTGCGCGACACGTTGGGCATGCGCTTGCCGCCGGTGCCGCGCTGGATCGGCACGCCGCCGTCGGGGATGTTGTCGTCTTCCTGATGCAGGTAGTTCAGCGTGATTCGGGTGGGCGTGCCCAAGCCCATCGCCAGCGATGCCGCCATGCCAGACCGGTCGAACTCGGTTACGTCGCGCTCGGCCACGCCGTTGTGATGGCGCATCAGGTTGATGCGCAGCGCGGAACTGTCCGTCAGTTCCTGGTTCAGGTCGGCGGTGATGCGGCGGTAGTGGTCGGTGCCCAGTCCGCCGGACAGCTTGTAGAAGGAACCCAGGCGCGCTTCCTTGCTGGCCAGGTTGACACTGCCGCCCACTGCCGACACGCCGGACTCGATGGAGCCGGTGCCCTTGAACACTTCGGCCTGTTCCAGGTTGAAGATGTCGGTGCGGCTGGACAGGCCGGCGTCGCGGATGCCGTCCACGGTAATGCTCTGTTCGGCCGAGAACCCGCGGATGGTGAACATGTCGCCCCAGCCCAGGTTGCCCTCGCCGGAACTGAAGGTGATTCCCGGCACGTTGCGCAAGACGTCCTGCAGGCTCTTGGCCTGTTGTTCCTCCAGTACGGCGCGTGGCACGACCGTGATGCTCTGTGGCGTATCCAGCAAAGGTTCGGCGAACTTGCCGGACTGCACGCGGTCGGCCTTGTAGGGCGGGGCGTCGGCCTGCACGGTGACCGGGGCCAGGACCGGCGCATTGTCGGCGGGTCGCGCCTGGGCGTGGGCCTGGCTGGTCGCCACGGCGCCTAGCGCCATGCCCAGGGTCTTCAGGGCATACCGGCCCTGCGGGTTCGTTTTCTGTTGCGCCATGATGGGATCTTGAGTGCCTCAATGAGAATCGTTCCGGATTCTAGAGAGGCCGATCTCAAGATCTTGTTAAGGCGCGGGCGAACCTGTTTTGCGGCGGGATGGCGGCACCGGTGCGCACGGGGCACCGGTGCCGGCGGGGGCGTCAGTACGCCTTGCCCGAGATCTGCTGCGCGTATCCCAGGTCCAGCCACTTCGGATCTTGCGGGATGCGGTCCAGGTTGCCCAGGTCGATCTGCGTTTGCAGCGCGTCTTTCAGCGCCTGCTCGGGCACGGCAACGGAGTCGGCGAACACGCCGTCATCGATCAGGCGCTGCACCGAGGCGCGCACCACGGCCGGGTCCAGGTTGGGGAACAGCTTGAGTCCGCTCGCGACAGCCGCCGCCGGATCCTTGCGGATCTGCTTCAGGGCGCGGTCGATGCCGGACACGAACTTCTGCGATACCTGCGGCGAAATGTCCTGCCGCGTGGAAATCGCCGAGAACGTGTACGGGCCGATCTCGCGCGAGAACGCGGACACGACCTTGAACCCCTGGGCTTGCGCCTGGGAGGCGCCCGGTTCGTAGAGCACGGCGCAGTCGGCCTTGCCCGAGCTCAACGGGCCGATCTCGTTGCCCAGCGGCACTTCCAGCAGGTCCAGGTCGCGCTTGGGGTCCAAGCCGGCGTTCTTGACCAGCTTCAGGAACGCCGACGAACTGGTGGTGGGCATGGCGCCGGTGGCGACGGTGGCGCCTTTCAGGCTCTTGAATCCGTCGAACGTGAAGCTCTGCTTGCAGGTCAGCCAGACGCCCAGGCGGTTCAGGGTGCCGCCTACCACTTTGACGGGTGCGCCGCGGCCGAACGAAATGGCCGTCCATTCGGGGCCGTGGAGGGAAAAGTCGGCGCTGCGGGATATGACGGCCGCCAACGCGTTGGTCGACGACGAGGCCACGTCGATGCGCACGTCCAGCCCTTCGTCCTTGAAGTAGCCGTGTTCTTCCGCGAAATAGACCGGCAGGTAGAACACGGATTTGAATGCGGCCGACACGACGGCGCGGTCGTTGGCGGCAAAGGCGGTGACGGACAGCAGCGAGGCAGCGGCGGCCGTGGCCAACCGTAGGGAGAGCGTGGTTTTCATGATCGAGGAGAGCGGCGCGCAGGCGCGGTCAAAGTTTGAATTGGGTGGCGTAGGTCTGGTCTTTCCAGCGCAGCAGGCGCTTTTCGGCGATGTCCACCCCGGCATACAGCACAAAGCCCAGCAGCATCAGCGAAAAGATGCCGACCCAGACCGTGTTCAGGTCATACAGGGACGAGGCGACGAAAATCACATGCCCCAGCCCGTATTTGGAAGAGATGAATTCGCCGACGACCGTCCCCACCAGCGCAAAGCCGATGTTGATGCGGAACGTGCTGATGATGGCGGGCAGGGCCGAGGGCACGACGACCTTGCGGAAGATCTGCCGGCGGGTGGCGCCCAACGACACCATCATTTTCTGGATGTCGGGGTCTGTGTCCTTGGCGGCCTGGAACGCGGCCAGCAGCGCCACAATGGATGTCAGCGACACCGACAGGGCCACTTTCGAGATGACGCCGGTGCCGAACCACAGGATGACCAGCGGCGCGAAGGCGATCTTGGGCACGCTGTTGATCGCCACGAGGAAAGGTTCGACCACGCGGGCGGCATAGGGCGAATACCACAGGGCCAGCCCGGGAACGGTGCCCAGAAAGGTCCCGGCCACGAAGCCCACGGCCGACGCCCACAAGGTGTAGTTGGCGTGTTCCCACAATTCGCCGTTCTGGATCATTTTCCAGGCGGCTTGCAGGACGCCGGCGGGCGAGCCGAACAGGAAGCCCGATACCGCGCCGGCGCGCACGCCCGCTTCCCACGCGCCGAACAGCACGGCAAGGATCAACAGCTGGGTCGCCAGTACCGGGACGCGGAACCCCGCCGGGCGCGCGGGGCGCGTGCCGCCGGCGGCAAGGCCCGGGGCGGCGGAAACGGAAGATTGGTTCATGCGTGGGTCCCGTCCTTGCGGCCGGTCTGTATGTCGAGTTCCTGGCACAGCAGGTCGAAGTAGGCGGGAAAGCGGCTGTCGTGGCGCGCCTCCAGCGGCGAGCGCGTGCCCAGCGCGATGTCGTGCACGCTTTTCAGGCGGCCCGGGCGGGCGCTCAGCACGAAGATGCGCTCGGACAGGGCGATGGCTTCGTCGATGTCATGGGTGACCAGCACGACGGTCTTGCCTTTCTGGCTGACGGTGTCGGCCAGCATCGATTCCAGGAACAACCGGGTCTGGTAGTCCAGGGCGGAAAACGGCTCGTCCAGCAGCAGCACGTCCGGATCGGGCAGCAGCGTCCGGGCCAGCGCCACGCGCTGCCGCATGCCGCCCGACAAGGCCTTCGGATAGCTGTCCTGGAAGGGCAGCAGGCCGAAAGTGTTCAGATAGTCTCGCGCCAATTCCACGGATTCCGCGCGCGGCGTGCCGCGCAGTTCCAGGCCGACCAGCACGTTGTCCAGCACGGTGCGCCAGGGCATGAGCAGGTCGCGTTGCAGCATGTAGCCGACGCGTCCGCGCAGGTTCGGCAGCGGCTTGCCGTCCAGTGCGATCGTGCCCGCGTCATGCTCGAGCAGGCCGGTCAGGATGTTGAACAAGGTGGACTTGCCGCAGCCGGACGGTCCGATGATGCTGATGAATTCGCCGCTGGCGGCGTTCAGGCTGATGTCGTCCAGCACCTGGACGGGGCCGGTCTCGGTGACAAAGCGCTTGGAGAGATTGCGGATCTCCAGCTTTAAAGCAGGGGCAGGGCTCATGGCGGTATGGACGTCAGGCCGCGCTAGGCCGCGCCATGATCCAGTTCCAGCGCCACCACGTCTTCGTGGGGCACCTCAAGCGCTTCGTTGAAGCGCTTGAAGAAGCTGCAGAGCGCGATGCGGATGGTCAGTTCCACGATCTGTTCTTCGTTGAAGAACGTTTGCAGCCGGCTGTAGAACGCGTCGCTGACCTGCGACGGGGTCAGCGTGACCAGCACCGCGTAGTCGCGTACGACCAGGTCCTTTTCGTCCAGGCCCGGCACCTCGGGCTCCAGCAGGCGGTCGATGGCCTCCTGCGAGATGCCCTGCGCGGCCAGCTTGGGCGTGTGCAGCGTGACGCAATAGTGGCAGGCGTGCGCCTTGGACGCCGTCAGCAGCGCGATTTCCAGATGGCGCGGCGAAATCAAGCCGTCTTCACGCGACTGCACCAGGTAGGAAAAGAAGTGCTTCAACGCCGGGGGCCGCGGCGCGAAGGCGCCGAGCATGTTGGCGTAGGGGCCGTAGTCCTGCAGCAGTTGATTGAAGAGGGTGGCAGTAGCGGGATCCAGCTTGGCGGGATCCAGGGGGCTCAGGCGGGGCAAGGCGATTCCAGCGGAAGAGAAACGGACAATCCGGGAATCCTAGAAGACCGGCGTTCTTCTGGAAAATACCGATATCACATATGTATATGGGTATACGTGTACATCGGGCGCAGGGGGCGCCCGAAAAAAGCCGCCTTCATCTTGAAGGCGGCGGGCCCGCGTCAGTGCAGGATCTGGCTGAGGAAGAGCTGCGTCCGTTCGTTTTGGGGGCGGTCGAAGAACTCGTCGGGACTGTTCTGTTCGATGATTTCGCCGCGGTCCATGAAGATCACCCGGTTGGCGACTTTGCGCGCGAAACCCATTTCGTGGGTCACGCAGATCATCGTCATGCCGCTTTCCTGGGCCAGCGTCACCATCACGTCCAGCACTTCCTTGACCATTTCCGGGTCCAGCGCAGAGGTCGGTTCGTCGAACAGCATGACCTTGGGGTTCATGCAAAGCGAGCGCGCGATCGCCACGCGCTGCTGCTGGCCGCCGGACAATTGGCCTGGAAATTTCTTGGCCTGGTCCGGAATGCGCACGCGCTCCAGATATTTCATGGCGGTGGCTTCAGCCTGGGCGCGTGGTTGCTTCAGCACCCACATGGGGCCCAACGTCAGGTTTTCCAACACGGTCAGGTGTGGGAACAGGTTGAAATGCTGGAACACCATGCCGACCTCGCGGCGAATGGCCTCGATGTGCTTCAGATCGTTGGTCAGTTCCGTGCCGTCCACGATGATCTGGCCCTGCTGATGCGCTTCCAGGCGGTTGATGCAGCGGATCATCGTGGATTTTCCCGAGCCGGACGGCCCGCACACCACGATGCGTTCGCCTGGCGCCACGTCCAGGTTGATGTTGCGCAGCACGTGGAATTGGCCGTACCACTTGTTCACGCCCTGCAATCGAATAATGGAATCCGACATGCTTGGTCTCCGTAAAGGGTTACCGGGTGGCACGGCGTTAGCGCGCGTGCCCGGTGGCCAGCCGCTTTTCAAGCGCCTGGCTGTATTTGGACATGGAATAGCAGAAGGCGAAGTAGATCAGCGAGATGAAGAGGTAAGCCTCCACCCCGAATCCCCGCCAGGCCGCATCGGACAGGGCCGCCTTGGCCGCCAGCGTCAGGTCGAAGATGCCGATGATCACCACCAGCGACGTGTCCTTGAACAGCGCGATGAAGATGCTGACCAGCGGCGGGATCACGATCTTCAGCGCCTGCGGCAGGATGATCTTGCGCATCTGCTGCCAGTAGTTCAGGCCCAGCGAGTCGGCGCCTTCGTACTGGCCTTTCGGGATGGCCTGCAAGCCGCCGCGCACCGTTTCCGCGATGTAGGCCGCGGCAAACATGATGATGGCGATCTGCGCGCGCAAGAGCTTGTCGATGGTGAAGCCTTCCGGCAGGAACAGCGGCAGCATCACCGACGACATGAACAGCAGGCTGATCAGCGGCACCCCACGGATCAGCTCGATGTACACGACGCACAGCGCCTTGATGGCGGGCATCTTCGACCGCCGGCCCAGCGCCAGCAGCACGCCGATGGGGAAGGCGAAGGCGATGCCGAACGTGGCCAGGATCAGCGTCAGCGGCAGGCCGCCCCAGCGCGAGTTCTCGACGTAGGTCAGGCCGAACACGCCGCCCCACATCAGGAGCGCCACGGCGGAGAGGCCTGCGGTCCAGATGAGGGCCAGCTTGCCGTTCCAGAAGCGGCGCATGCCGCTGCAGGCGATGACCGCCACCAGGATCAGCGTGGCTGCGAGGGGACGCCATTGCTCGTCGAACGGATAGGTGCCGAACAGGATCAGGCGGTGCTTCTCGACGATGAACGCCCAGCAGGCGCCGCCGACCGAGGCCCGGCACTCCATCGCGTTGGTGGCGGTGAAGTTGGCTTTCAGGAAAGCCCACTCCACCAGCGCCGGCAACGCCATCAGCAGAAACCACGCCAGCAGCACGGTGATCAGCAGGTTCAGCGGCGACGAGAACAGGCGGGACCGTACCCAGGCCCACGCGCCCACCTGGGTGCTGGGCGGGGGCAGGGCTTCGGTGAAAGCATGCGTAGTGCTGCTCATCTCAACGCTCCACCAGCGCGATGCGCGTGTTGTACCAGTTCATGAATATCGAGATCGACAGGCTGACCGTGAGGTACGCGCCCATGATGATGAGGATGCCCTCGATGGCCTGCCCGGTCTGGTTGAGCGTGGTGTTCACCACCGACACGATGTCGGGATAGCCGATGGCGACCGCCAGTGAGCTGTTCTTCAACAGGTTCAGGTATTGGCTGGTCATCGGGGGGATGGTCACGCGCAGGGCTTGCGGCAACACCACCAGGCGCAGGACCTTCGCGCGCGGCAGGCCAAGCGAGCCGGCGGCTTCCCACTGGCCGTTGTTCACGGCCTGGATGCCCGAACGCACCACTTCCGCGATGAACGCCGAGGTGTAGACGGTCAAGCCCAGGAACAGCGCCACGAACTCCGGGGTCAGCGTGAGGCCGCCCGTGAAGTTGAAACCCTTCAATGCCGGCATGTCCAAGGTCAGGGATGCGCCGCTGGCCAGCCAGCCCAGCGCGGGCAGCAGGACGAGCAATCCAAGCGCCGCGCGGCCCAGCGGGAACACGCGCCCGGTGGCTTCCTGGCGCTTGGCGCCCCAGTGGCCCAGGAACAGGACCGCCATGATGGCCAGCGCCAATCCCCCCAGCACCCAGTCCAGCGAAGCGCCTTCCAGCCCGGGCACCTTCAGGCCGCGGTTGGAGATGAATACGCCCGGCAGCGGGTTGTGCGCCTGGCGCGGCCCGGGCATGTTCTCGGTGATCAGCGCGTACCAGAAGAACAACTGCAGCAAGAGCGGCACGTTGCGCATCACCTCGATATACACCGACGTGATCTTCGCCACCAGCCAGTTCTTGGACAGCCGGCCGACGCCGATCAGGACGCCGAGCAGCGTGGCGGCCACCAGCGCAAGCAGGCCCACCCGCAGCGTGTTCAGCACGCCCACGAAGATGGCGCGGCCATAGGTGTCCGCCGGCCCGTAGGCGATCACGGATTCGCCGATGGCAAAGCCCGCTTCGCGGTTCAGGAAGCCGAAGCCGGTGGCGATGTTGCGCATCGACAGGTTGTGGAGCGTGTTGTGCACCAGGAACCAGATGCCGGTCCCGACGAGCGTCAGGGCCAGCACCTGGTAGACCAGCGCGCGCGTGGCCGGGTCGTTCCAGGAGACCCGGTGCGGCGGCCGCCGCACCGGGGGTTGGTCTCTGTGCTTGGCCACGGTTCAGTCCGCTATCAGGGCTTTGACGGCGGCGGCCAGGCGGTCCATGCCTTGTTCGATCACGTCGGTGGACGTTGCGAACGAAAACCGCACGTAGGGCGACAAGCCGTACGAACCGCCGTCGATCACGGCCACGCCCGCTTCGCGCAGGAAGAACAGGCTGACGTCCAGATCGGTCTTCAATTCGCCGGCGGGGCCCGTGCGTCCAATCAGGCCCTGCACGTTGGCGTACACGTAGAAGGCGCCGTCGGGCATCGCGCAAGAGATGCCGGGGATGTCGTTCAGGCGGCGCACGATCAGGTCGCGGCGGGCCTTGAAAATGTCGACCATCTGCGTGACGCTGGATTGGTCGCCTTCCAGGGCGGCCTGCGCGGCGACTTGAGAGATCGCGCTGGGGCAAGACGTGCTTTGCGACATGACCGTGCTCATCGCCTTGATCAGGTCGGCCGGGCCGGCGCCGTAGCCGATGCGCCAGCCGGTCATCGCGTAGGACTTGGACATACCGTTGACAATCAGCGTGCGCGGGATCAACTGGGGTTCGACCTGCACGGGCGAGGCATGCGACTGCCCGCTGTAGCAGAAGGGCGCGTAGATCTCGTCGCTCAAGATCCAGACTTGCGGGTGACGCAGCAGCACGTCGGTCAGGGAGCGCAGTTCAGCGGCGCTGTACACGGCGCCGCTGGGGTTGCTGGGCGAATTCAGGATCAGCCAGCGGGTGCGGGGCGTGATGGCCGCTTCCAGCGTGGCGGCGTCCAGCTTGAAGCCCTGCGACTCGGGGCCGGTCACGACCACGGGCTTGGCGTCGTTCAGCAGCACCATGTCGGGGTACGACACCCAGTACGGCGCGCACACGATGACTTCGTCGCCCGGTTCCAGGCTGGCCGTCAGCGCGGCCCCGATGATCTGCTTGGCGCCGGCGCCCACAGTGATCTGGTCCATGCCGTAGGAAACGCCCAGGCCCAATTCCAGGCTGTTGGCGATGGCGCGGCGCAGGCCCACCGTGCCGTTGGGGCTGGTATAGCGGATGTCGCCGCCGGCAATGGCTTGCTGTCCAGCGCGCGCGATGTGGGCGGGCGTGGGCATGTCGGGTTCGCCTAGCGTGAAGTCGGCGATTTCACGGCCCTGGCGACGCAGTTCGTCGACGACGATCTTGGCGGCCATGCTGGGCGAAGGTTTGATCTGTTTCAGGCGGGCGTTGACGATGCTGTTCATGGTTACGACGTAATAAGGCAAAGGCCGGTCGGCGCGCGGCCAGGCCAGGGGGTAAAGAGAAAAAGCGGCTTCGCCGGTCCGGCCAGGCCGCGCACGAGAGGGGCTTAGCGCACCGGCCAGCCGTACATCAGGCCGCCCTGGGTCCATTGCTTGTTCAGGCCGCGTTCCAGTTTCAGCGGGCTGTCCTTGCCCATGGCGCGGTCATAGCTTTCGCCGTAGTTGCCAACTTGCTTGATGATGTTGTAGGCCCACTTGTCGTCCAGGCCCAGGTTCTTGCCCATGCCCGGGGTCACGCCCAGGATGCGCTGCACGTTCGGGTTGGTGCTCTTCTGCATCTCGTCCACGTTCTTGGACGTGATGCCATATTCCTCGGCTTCCAGCATGGCGTTCAACGACCAGCGCACCACGTTGAACCATTGCTCGTCGCCTTGGCGGACCATCGGGCCCAAGGGCTCCTTGGACAGGTTCTCGTCGAGGATTTCCCAGTCGTCCGGCTTGGCCAGGCGCGTGCGCATGTTGGCGGCGGTGTTCGACTTGTCGTTGGTGTAGGCGTCGCAGCGGCCCGATTCCAGCAGGCGGAAGTTCTCGTCGTAGTTCTCGACGAGGACCGGCTTGAAGGTCAGGCCGCGGCTGCGGAAGTAGTCGGCCAGGTTCAATTCGGTGGTGGTGCCGGGCTGCACGCAGATGGTGGCGCCGTCCAGTTCCTTCACGCTTTTCACGTTCATCGACTTCTTGACGATCAGGCCTTGCGCGTCATAGAAGTTCACGCCCACGCCGATCAGGCCCAGCGTGGTGTCGCGGGTCAGCGTCTGGGTGGTGTTGCGCGACAGCATGTCGATTTCACCCGATTGCAGCGCGGTGAACTTGGCTTGCGCCGTCAGCACGTTGCCCTTGACCTTGGAGGCGTCGCCGAACAGGGCGGCGGCCACGGCGCGGCACATGTCCACGTCCAGGCCGGTCCACTCGCCCTTGCTGTCCAGCACCGAAAAGCCGGGAATGCCGGCAAAGCCGCACTGCAAAAAGCCCTTCTTCTTGACGGCATCGAACGTCACGCCGGCTTGGGCGCCCGAGGCGACGCACAGCAGGGTCGCCGCAACGGCGGTGGTCAGAAACTTACGCATGGAGATTGCTCCTGGGAGGTCGGAAAGCGCTTGGGATAAGCGGGGGAGTCAGGACCATTCACGCGTGCGCCGGCACACCCCGGACAAGGGCCGGAGCAAGCGGTGCCGCGTAAGCGGGCGGGTACGGAAAGGGGAGGGTTGCGGCAGGACCGCAGACGACCGGACAGCCGGTCAGGTGATATGCCGATGAATGCGCGTGGCGTAGCGGTGGAACGTCGTGCGGAGGGAAAGGATCGGGCTCATCGGCGGCACTTGTACAACGTGGGTCATACGGTAGCGGGGCGTCTTGCCCGCTCATCTGGCGGCAAGGCACGGCGCTAAGTCATAAGACGTATGATGGCAGCCGTCATACAAGTAGGCAAGTAAGGGGAATCCCGTAATTTCCTTATGCCTGAGGCCTTGGCCGCCAGGCGTTGAAGTACACCGGATGTCCCATGCCGGCGGCAGGGGAGCCGCCAGCGCGCCGTGTCCTTATTGGGCGGGCGCCTGCGACAGCAGCTTGCGGTAGCGCGCAATGCTGTCGCCCAGGTGGCGCGCCATCGCGGCGCGCGCGGCGCCGGGGTCGCGGCGCATGATGGCGGTCAGGATGGCCTCGTGTTCGCGCACGTTGCGCGTCTCGTAGGTTTCAAGCTCTTCGGGCGTCTTGCCGCCGTGCTTGATGTTCAGGTCCAGCATCACGTCGCGCACCGCGGCCTTCAGCAGCGCCGGGAAGTGCGGGTTGTTCGATGCCTTGGCGATCGACAAATGGAACTCGTAATCCGCCTTGACCGCGGCCTCCATGTCGCGCGTGGCGCGGTTGAAGGCGTCGAACGCTTCCACGATGCCGCTCAGGTCGGTCGCGGTGCGGCGCTCTGCCGCAAGCCCACAGGCCTCGACCTCGAGGCCGGCGCGCAGTTCCATGATGTGCAGCGCCCAGCGCGGATCCGCAGCGGGCTCGATGACGAAGTCGATGGGTTTTTCACGGTCTTCCGTGACGAACACGCCGATGCCCGGTTTGCTGACCAGGCGGCCGCTCAGGCGCATCGACGCGACCGCTTCCCGGATGACGGTGCGGCTGACGTCGAATTCGTCGCACAGCTGGTGTTCCGAGGGAAGCTTGTCGCCAGCGCGGTACAGGCGCGCATCCAGGCGCTTGTTCAGTTCCTCGATCACCACGTCGGTCAGGCGCGAACGCGGGCGGGGCCGGGCAGGAGTTTGCATCGTCTCTCTTATGGGTAAGGCGGAAAGCAGGCCGTAGTCCAGCGGCCGGAGCCGCAAGTGTACGCTGTGCCGCCTCCGGGTGTCCGGCCCGGAAGCGGCGGTCTGGCCTCTGGCCGCAGACCGCAAGAAGGATAGCCGTATGACAACATACAGCGTGGAATCCGCCAACTCCTGTTTGCTTGCAAGCGCGCGGCAAATGAAAAACGCCCTCCGTCGGGAGGGCGTCCGGTCTTGCGTGGGCGGCGTCTTACTGGGGGCCGAGCTTCTTGATCAGGGCGTTGAGCATGTCCAGTTCTTCGCCGCTCAGGTCGGTCAGTGGGGCGCGCACCGGGCCTGCGTCATGGCCGACGAGCTTGGCGCCGGCCTTGACGATGCTGACGGCGTAACCGGCCTTGCGGTTGCGGATTTCCAGGTAGGGCAGGAAGAAATCGTCCAGCAGGCGGTTGGTGGTGTCGGTGTCGCCGGCGGCGATGGCGCGGTAGAAGTCCATGGCCGTCTTGGGCACGAAGTTGAAGACGGCGGACGAATAGACCGGCACGCCGAGCGCGCGGTAGGCGGCGGCATAGACTTCAGCGGTGGGCAGGCCGCCCAGGTACGAGAAGCGGTCGCCCAGCTTGCGGCGGATGCGGACCATGGCTTCGATGTCGCCGATGCCGTCCTTGAAGCCGACCAGGTTGGGGCAGCGTTCGGCCAGTTGGGCCAGGCTGTCTGCCGACAGGCGGGACTGGGCGCGGTTGTAGACGATGACGCCGATCTTGACGGATTTGCAGACCTGTTCGACGTAAGCGGAGATGCCGTCCTGCGAGGCTTCGGTCAGGTAATGGGGCAGCAGCAGGATGCCCTTGGCGCCTTGGCGCTCGGCTTCCTGGGCGTAGGCGATGGCGGTGCGGGTGGGGCCGCCAGCGCCGGCCAGGATGGGCACCTTGCCGGCGCAGGTCTGCACGGCGGTGCGCACGACGTCCGAGTACTCCTGGGGAGCCAGGGAGAAGAACTCGCCGGTGCCGCCAGCGGCGAAGAGGGCGGTGGCGCCGTACGGGGCCAGCCATTCGAGGCGGGCGGCGTAGGTCTTGGCGTTGAAATCGCCGTTCTGGTCAAAGTCCGTCACGGGGAAGGACAGCAGCCCTTCAGATACGATTTCCTTGAGTTCCTGGGGAGTCGTCATGCCTGTCATCCATTAAAAGGGAATGGGTAAAGCGGGAAAAGCGAAGAAAGCAGGGCTGGAACAGCGCAGCCGTAGCAGTCGATCAGTAGATGTATGTCATCGTACAACATACGACTGAAGCGGGCAATAGGTCTCGAAACCATGGCATTTCCGCATACCACCGTGTGGCTCGTGCGCTGACAAATTCGGAATTCCCCTAGATTGAACCGCCTGCGGGATGAAAGTACTCTCTTTCACCGAAAGTCATACGACAACGTACAAGATATAAAATCATTCCCACTTTCAGGAGACAAACTTGAAGGCATTCCCCCTGCTGCGTCGCACGTTCGCCGTCCTGGCGCTGACCACCTTGGGCGCCGCCGGCGCCCATGCCGCCGACGATTGGCCCAAGGCCAAACCCATCACGCTGGTGGTGCCGTTTGCCCCCGGCGGCACCTCGGACATCCTGGGCCGCCTGATCGCGCAGGAACTGGGCGCCAGCCTGAGCCAGACCGTGCTGGTGGAAAACAAGGGCGGCGCGGGAGGCGTGCTGGGCGCCGACGCCGTGGCCCGCGCCAAGCCGGACGGCTACACCTTGCTGTTGGGCACGATCGCCACGCACGCGATCAACCCGTCGCTGTTGCCGGGTATCAACTACAACGCGGCCAAGGACTTCGCGCCGGTCATCCTGTTGGGCAGTATTTCGAACGTGCTGCTGGTGGGCGCGAACCAGCCATACAAGACGGTGCAGGACGTAGTGGCCGCGGGCAAGGCCAACCCGGACACGATCGCCTTCGGATCCGCCGGGCAGGGAACGTCGCAGCACCTGTCGGGCGAAGTCTTCAAGCAATTGACGGGCGCGCACCTGACTCACGTGCCGTACCGCGGCAGCGCGCCCGCCATCCAGGACCTGATCGGCGGCCAGATCCCCAGCTCGTTCGAAACGGCGCTGGTGGCGCTGCCTTACGTGCAAAGCGGCAAGATGCGCGCGTTGGCGGTCACGTCGGCCAAGCGCACCGAGGTGATGCCGGATGTGCCGACCATGCAGGAGGCCGGCGTCGCCGGCTTTGACGTCAGCAGCTGGCAAGCCATCTATGCGCCGGCCAACACGCCGCCAGCCGTGGTCGACCGCCTGAACAAGGCGATCGCCGCCATCATCGCCAAGCCGGACGTCAGCGGCAAGATGAAGGGCCTGGGCCTGGCCTATGCGCCGAACACGCCCGCGGAGTTCACGGCGTTCCAGACCGGCGAGCAAGCCAAATGGGCGAAGATCATCGCGGACGGGAAATTGCGGGTGCAGTAAAGACGCGGCACGCGGCGCCGGGCCGCGCCGCCGCCGAATCCCGGGCCTCAGGTGTTGCCAGGCGTGAGAGGCGCAAGCGGCTGCACGGCCAGCCGCAAGCCCATCGCTTTGAGAATGGCCGCAAGGCTGCGCAGAGACGAATCGATTTCGAATCCAAGGGTATAGATAGCGCGATAGACTGACTGCTCAATGAGGCCTGGCGAGCGCGCGCATTCGGCGATGCCTGCGTTAGCCAGGCAATACCGTAAGCCATCAAGCCCGCCGCAAAGGGCAGGCCAATGGGAGACACAGCATGGAACGGTTCACAGGCAGTTGTCTTTGCGGCGGCGTGAAGATCGTGGCGTTGGGGCAGCCCTACCGGGTGGGCCTGTGCCACTGCATGGATTGCCGCAAGATCCACGGGGCGCTATTTCACGCTTCCGCGATATTCCCTCGGGATGCCGTGACGATCGACGGTGACACACGCGACTATGCCGGCCGGCATTTCTGCCCCCGTTGCGGTTCGACTGTGTTCGGGCGCACCGATGACGAGGTCGAACTGAACCTGGGATCGTTGGACGCGCCAGACCAACTGACGCCCACCTACGAAAGCTGGATCATACGCAGGGAGTCCTGGCTGCCGCCGTTTCCGCTCAGTCGCCGGTACGAGCGCGACCGCGAGTCGGCGGGGCGCCACGAGGGATAGGACGCGCGGCCGGGCGCAGGCCTGATCGGCTTCGGTCTCGTTTCCGGCTTTGGTTCGGGTATTGCCGTGGGCGTCAGCCACGCCGGCTTTGCAGCGCCTTTTCCGCCCTGAGAAGGTCGTCGGGATGATCGATGTCCTGGACGCATCCCGCGTCGTCGGACGGCAGCGGATGCATGGTGCCCCGTTGGACGGCTTGGCGAACGAGCGGCATTGCACCGGACTCCCCGCGCAGGCCCAGCAACGCGTCTTGCCAGGCGGGTCCGAAGCCCACCGGGTGGCCGGGTTGGGTTGTGCCGTCCGGCATGGCCACTAGCGGCCGCACTACCGCCCAGGGGTCGCCTAGCGCCCCGTCGCGCAACGACTGGGCGATATTGATCAGGCTGGCGGGGTCTATCAGCGGCAGGTCGCCGGGCAGGATCAGCCAGCCGGGCGCATCCGGCTGGCGGGCCACGCCGCGCGCGATGGAGTCGCCCATGCCGTAGGCGTCGGGTTCGTGCTCGGGCCGTTCCACCAGCACCCACGGCAGGCCGCAGGCATGCACGGCGGCCAGCGTCCAGTCCAGCACCGGGCGGCCCAGCAAGCGGGCGTGCAGCTTGCTGCCTGCGCCGCCGGCCTCACGGAAACGGCGGCCGGCGCCAGCGGCCAGGACGACTACGACGGGAGAGGAGGGAAGGTCAGCCATGGTTCAAGGAATCGTGTGGCGCGCGGGATTGCCGGCATCATTGCGTCATGCGACTTTACCTAGATTTGGCGGCCGGCGCCTTATAGGATTACGGGACGGCCGGTCTCTTTCCCATGCCGCCAAACCATGTATAGTCCAGCGCTTAGGCCAATAGCCGCGACTGCGCCCGGTTCATCCCGGCGCCCGCTTCGTCGCACCGCTGGGCCATGCCCCCTACATTGAATCCGTCACCCGCTACCATGCCGAAATCGTCGTCGCAGCCTGCCAACCGCTATGCCTTTCCCCGGACGCTATTGGTCGGGTTCGTGACGGCGGCATTGGCCACGCTGGTCATTGCCTTCGTCAACGTGCGCTCGGCGGAGACGCGCATGCAGGCGGTCAAGGCCGTCGACCGTACGACCGAGACCTTGCGCCAGTTGAGCCTGTTCAACTCGGCATTGAAGGATGCCGAGATCGGGCAAAGAGGCTATTTGCTTACCGGTGACGTGACCTACCTGCAGCCTTACCTGCGCTCGTTGGGGCTGATCGATCAGCGCCTTGGCCTGGTGAAAGATGCGACGTCCAACGATTCGGCGCAACGGCGCATCGTCAGCGACATCGAGGGCATTACGCGCCAGAAGCTGACGGAACTGCACGAGACCATCGAGATGCGCAAGGCCGGCAACGTCGAAGGCGCGATGGCCATCGTGCGTACCGATTCGGGCAAAGAGGCGATGGACCGCTTGCGCGACCTGGTGGGCGACCTGTATTCGCGGCAGATGGACGAACTGGCCGAAGGCAAGGATGCCTGGGCCGCGGCCGCTGCCACGTCGACCTATTACTCGTGGGGCGGTTCGCTGCTGCTGCTGGTGCTGATCCTGGCCTCGGCCGGCATGACCGTGCGGGAGTACCGGGCCAAGGCGCGCCAGTCCTGGGTGACGACCGGCCTGTCGGGCCTGAGCCTGCGCCTGCAAGGGGATCACCGCCTGGACGAGATCGGCAAGCGCGCGCTGGATTATCTGGCCGAGTATCTGGGCGCCGACGTGGGCGCCGGCTACGTGGTCGAGCGCAGCACCGGCGAGCTCGAGCTTTTCGGCGGCTTCGCGTTGCCGCCCGAGCGTCTGGCGCGCAAGCTCCAGTCCGCCGAAGGCCTGGCCGGGCAGGCCGTCACGTCGCGCAGGCTGCTGCATGTGCGCAATGTGCCGGCGGGGCATCTTGAAGTCGCCTCCGCCACGGGCCGCTCCGATCCCGCCGAGCTCGTCCTGGCGCCGGCCATCCAGAACGGACGGGTGTACGCCGTGATCGAGCTGGGCTTCAACCATCCGGTGAGCGAAAGCGATCGCAACCTGCTGGAAGGCGCCTCGGAAATGCTGGCCTCGGCGATCCGTTCGGGCCAGGACCGCAGCCGCCTGGAGGCGCTGCTGGAGGAAACGCAGCGCCAGGCCGAAGAATTGCAGACCCAGCAGGAAGAACTGCGCGTCAGCAACGAAGAGCTGGAACAGCAGAGCCGCATCCTGCAGGAATCGCAGGCGCGCATGGAATTGCAGCAGACCGAGCTGGAGCAGACCAACGCCAACCTGGAGTCGCAGGCCGACCAGTTGCTGCGGGTGCAGGACGCGCTGACCGAGAAGGCCCGCCAGCTGTCGCAGGCCAGCCAATTCAAAAGCGAGTTCCTGGCCAACATGAGCCACGAACTACGCACGCCCTTGAATTCAACGCTGATCCTGGCCAAGCTGCTGTCGGACAACAAGCCGGGCAATCTGAGCGCCGAGCAGGTCAAGTACGCGCAGACCATCTATTCGGCCGGCAGCGACCTGCTGACGCTGATCAACGACATCCTTGACCTGTCCAAGATCGAAGCCGGGCAGGCCACGGTGGAAGTCGAGCAGGTGGCCGTCGCGCCGATGCTGCAGCGCCTGCTGGAGCCGCTGCGGCCGATGGCGCTGGATAAAGGGCTGGCGCTGGAACTGGATATCGATCCGGCCGTGCCTGCCTCCCTGCACACCGATGCGCAACGCCTGGGACAGGTGCTGAAGAATCTGCTGTCCAACGCGCTCAAGTTCACGCAGCGCGGCACGGTCGCGCTGCGGGTGTCGCGCGCTTCGCGGGACCGGGTGGCGTTCGCCGTGCAGGACACCGGGATCGGCGTGCCGGCCGATCAGCAGGAATTGATATTCGAGGCGTTTCGCCAGGCAGACGGCAGCACGCACCGCAAGTTCGGAGGCACGGGCCTGGGGCTGTCGATCTCGCGCGACCTGGCCACGCTGTTGGGCGGCAGCCTGTCCGTGACCAGCACGCCGGGCCAAGGCAGCGTCTTCACGCTGGAGGTGCCTGTGCGGCTGGAAGAGGCGCCGTCGGTGCCGGGCGCGCAGGGCGCCGCGGCTGCGGCCACGCCTTTCATGCTGCCGAAGACGGCGTCCATCGCTGCCCGCCGCGACGCGCCCGCCGCGCCTGCGCCCAAGGCGGCCGCCCCATCGGGTCCGGAGCCTGAGCGCAGCATCCTCGTCATCGAAGACGACGAGCGCTTTGCCGGCATTCTTTCAGACCTGGCGCGCGAGATGGGCTTTGGCTGTTTGGTGGCCCACACTGCCACGGACGGCCTGGAACTGGCGACGCGCGAACGTCCCAACGCCATCGTGCTGGACATCAACCTGCCTGATTTTTCCGGGCTGGGCGTCCTGGACCAGCTCAAGCGCAACCCGCAGACGCGGCACATCCCCGTGCATGTGGTGTCGGTGGCCGATTACGCGCGCGAGGCCATGGGGCGCGGGGCCGCAGGCTACGCATTGAAGCCCGTCAAACGCGAGGAACTGGTTCAGGCCTTGCAGCGCCTGGAGGCGAAATTCACCCGGCACGTGCGCCACGTCCTGGTGGTCGAGGACGACGACCGCCAGCGTGAGAGCGTGCGCCAGCTGCTGGCGCGCAACGATGTCGAGATCGCGCCCGCGGCCACCGCGGCGGCGGCATTGGAACTGCTGCGCGAGACGACGTTCGACTGTGTCGTCATGGACCTGAACCTGCCCGACATGAGCGGGTACGAACTGCTGCAGCAGATGACCGAGCAGGAGGGCGTGTCCTTCCCGCCCGTGATCGTCTATACGGGCCGCGCGCTGTCGCGCGACGAAGAGCAGCATCTGCGCCGCTTCTCGAAGTCCATCATCATCAAGGACGCGCGTTCGCCCGAACGCCTGCTGGACGAGGTCACGCTGTTCCTGCACCAAGTGGAAGCCGAACTGCCGCCCGAGCAGCGCCAGATGCTGGAACTGGCGCGCAGCCGGGATTCGGCGCTTGAGGGCCGCACCGTGCTGGTGGTGGAAGACGACGTGCGCAACGTGTTCGCGCTGTCCAGCATCCTGGAGCCGACCGGCGTGCGCGTGGAGATCGCGCGCAACGGCCGCGAAGCGCTTGACGCGCTGGGGCGGGCAGGATCGGACGGCCAGCCGGTGATCGACCTGGTGCTGATGGACATCATGATGCCCGAGATGGACGGCTACACGGCCATGCGCGAGATACGCAAGCGGCCCGAGTGGCGCCGCCTGCCGATCATCGCGCTGACCGCCAAGGCCATGAAGGACGACCAGGAGAAATGCCTGGCCGCCGGCGCCAACGACTACATCGCCAAGCCGCTGGATGTGGAGCGCCTGCTGTCCCTGGTGCGGGTCTGGATGCGCAGTTAAAGGCACCCGCGCCACTTTTTGTCGAACATCGCCATGCCATCCACCGCCAAAGCGCGCACCGCAGATATCGAGCAACGCTTGTTGCTCGACGCCATCTATCACCATTACCACTATGATTTCCGCGAGTACGCGCAGGCGTCGCTCAAGCGGCGCCTGCAAAGCGCGCTGACGCAATTCGGCTGCAAGACGCTGTCGCAACTGCAGGACCGCGTGCTGCACGAGCCGGCGGTGTTCACCGCGCTGCTGCAGTTCCTGACCGTGCAGGTCAGCGACATGTTCCGCGATCCGAGCTATTTCCTGGCGCTGCGCAACGAGGTGGTGCCGATCCTGCGCACCTATCCGTCGATCAAGGTGTGGGTGGCCGGATGCAGCGCCGGCGAAGAGGTCTATTCGCTTGCCATCCTGCTGGCCGAAGAGGGCTTGCTTGAGCGCGCGCTGATCTATGCCACCGACATCAACCCGCACGCGCTGCGCACGGCGGAGCAGGGCGTCTTCGACGTGGATCGCGTGGCGGCCTTCAGCGCGAACCATGTCCGCTCCGGCGGCCGCAGTTCCCTGTCGGACTACTACACCGCCCGGTACGGACGGGTGGTGTTCGACAAGCGCCTGCGCGAACACATGGTCTTTTCCGACCACAGCCTGGCGACCGACAGCGTGTTCGCGGAGGTCCACCTGATCTCTTGCCGCAACGTCCTGATCTATTTCGAGCGCGATCTGCAAAACCGGGCCCTGGGCCTGTTCCACGACGCGCTGGTCCATCGCGGCTTTCTGGGCCTGGGCTCCCGGGAATCGCTGCGGTTTTCAGCGCAGGCCGGCAACTTCGACGATTTCGTGCTGGAAGACCGCATCTACCGCAAGAAGGCGGGGCTATGAGCGCGGGGGCGCCCGTTCGCCATGCGCCGGCGGCCGCCTGCCCGTGGGAGGCGATCGTCATCGGCGGATCGTCCGGCGCCATTGATGCGTTGAACACGCTGCTGCCCGCGTTGCCGGCCGGCCTGGAGGCGGCGGTGGTGGTGGTGCTGCACCTGCCGCGCGACCGTCGCAGCCTGCTGGTCGATATTTTCCGCGAGCGTTGCGCCTTGACCGTGCTGGAGGCCGAGGACCAGCTGTGGATACGCCCCGGCCATCTGTACTTCGCGCCGCCGGACTACCACCTGCTGGTGGACCAGGGGCCCAGGCTGGCGCTGTCGGTGGGCGCGCCGGTGTATTTTTCCCGGCCGTCGATTGACGTGCTGTTCGAGTCCGCCGCCGATTGCTATGGCGAGAAACTGCTGGGCGTGCTGCTTTCGGGTGCCAACGAGGACGGCGCCGCCGGCCTGGCGGCGATCCACGCCGCAGGCGGCCGCACGATCGCGCAGGCGCCGTCCAGCGCCGCCATGCCCACCATGCCCGAGGCCGCCCTGGCGCGGCAGCCGGCGCACGACGCCCTGACGCCCGACGAGATCGCCATTCTGTTTTCCCAACTGCGCACGCCGCGCCTGCCGTAACCCCAACCTTCCGACACCATGTTCCTGACCTCCGCCAAACCACAAGAAGACCGCATCAAGTGCCTGCTTGTCGACGACGTTCCGGAAAACCTGATCGCGCTGGAAGCGCTGCTGGAAAGCGGCCGGGTTGAAGTGCTGAAAGCCCAATCCGGGCCGGAGGCCCTGGAACTGCTGCTGCATCATGGCGATGTGGCGCTGGCGCTGCTGGATGTGCAAATGCCCGACATGAACGGCTTTGAACTGGCCGAACTGATCCGCGGCAGCGAACGCACGCGCCATATCCCGCTGATTTTCATGACCGCCGGATCGCGCGAGCAGAACTGGCAGTTCCGCGGCTACGAGAGCGGCGCCGTGGACTTCCTGTACAAGCCCATCGACCCGCACATGCTGAGCATGAAGGCGAACGTGTTCTTTGAACTGCACGAGCGCAAGCGGGCGCTGGCCACGCAGTTGGAAGCGCGCACGGAAGCCTTGCGGATCAACGAGATGTTCATGGCCGTGCTCAGCCACGATCTGCGCACGCCGCTGCAATCCATCGTGATGGGGGCGTCGCTGTTGCAGCGCCAGAACGACGACGCGCGCGTGGCCAGCCTGGCCCAGCGCATGCTGCAAAGCAGCGAGCGCATGGCCCGCCTGATCGATGATCTGCTGGATGTGACCCGCATCCGGCAGGCCGGCGGCTTGACGCTTGAGCCGGCATGGATCGGGCTGGACGCCTTGCTGCAGCGTACGGTCGACGAAGTGCAGACGGGCTATCCCGACCGTCAGATCGAATGCGAATGCGAGGGGGACCTTGCCGGCGCCTGGGATGCCGAACGCCTGTGCCAGGTCTTCACGAACCTGGTCGGCAACGCGCTGCACCACGGCAGCCGCGACGTCCCGGTGCACGTCAAGGCTGACGGGACGGCGGCGGACCGGGTGGCGGTGACGGTCAGCAACGGGGGCAGCATTCCCCCGGCGCTGCTGCCGCACCTGTTCAACCCGTTCCGGGGCGGCGACCGCCGCGCCGAAGGCCACAAGGGCCTGGGGCTGGGACTGTTCATCGCGCAGCAGATCGTGCTGAGCCACGGCGGACGCATCAGCGCGGAGTCGAGCGACGGCCTGACCCATTTCCGGGTAGACCTGCCGCGGGAAGCCCCGCGCGCTGGCGCCTAGGCGCGCCGGCCTGGAGCCCTTGACGGAGAGCCCCGACGCGACGCTTTCAGCCCAGGCGTCAGCCCACCGTCATCACGCCGTCCACCATCCGCATCAGGTCCAGCGGATTGCCGCGCTTGACGCCATCCGGCAGCAGCGCATCCGGCAGGTCCTGGTAGCAGACCGGGCGCAGGAAGCGGCGGATGGCCGTGGCGCCCACCGACGTCGATGCCGGATTCGACGTGGCGGGGAAGGGGCCGCCGTGCACCATGGCATGGCTGACTTCCACGCCCGTCGGGTAGCCGTTGGCCAGGATGCGCCCGGCCTTGCGTTCCAGCACGGGCAGCAGCGCCCGGGCCGGGGCCACGTCGGCGTCGTCGACGAATAGCGTGGCGGTGAGCTGGCCTTCCAGGTGTTCGGCCACGGCCTGCATCTGGGCAAGGTCCTTGCAGGCGACGACCAGCGAGGCCGGGCCGAAGACTTCGGCTTCCAGTTCGTGGGAGGCCAGGAAACGGTCGGCCTGCGTGCCGAAGACCACGGCGCCGGCGGCATTGGCGGCCGGCTTCGAGGCTTCGCCGCGGCCCAGGGTGGCGACGTTGGCGTGCTGGGCCAGCGCGTCGGCGCCTTCCTGGTAGGCCGCGAAGATGCCCGGGGTGAGCATGGTGGCGGCGCCCTTGGCCTGTACCGCTTGCGCCGCCGCTTGGCGGAACCGTTCCAGCGCAGGGCCTTCAATGCCGATGACCAGGCCGGGATTGGTGCAGAACTGGCCGACGCCCATGGCCAGCGAATCGACAAAGCCGCGCGCGATGGCTTCGGCCCGCGCTTCCAGCGCGGCCGGCATCAGGAAGACCGGGTTGATGCTGGACATTTCGGCATAGACGGGGATCGGCACCGGACGCGCGTTGGCGGCGGCGACCAGCGCCAGGCCGCCGCGGCGCGAACCGGTGAAGCCGACGGCGGTGATGGCCGGATGCGTCGCCAGGGCCGTGCCGATTTCACTGCCTGCGCCGAACAGCAGCGAGAACGTGCCTTCCGGCAGGCCGTGCTTGGCGACGGCGGCCTGGATGACGCGGCCGACCATTTCAGAGGCGCCAGGGTGGGCGTTGTGGGCTTTGACGATGACGGGGCAACCGGCCGCAAGCGCCGATGCCGTATCGCCGCCGGCAACCGAGAAGGCCAGCGGGAAGTTGCTGGCGCCGAAGACCGCGACGGGGCCCAGCGGCACGTTGGCCAGGCGCAGATCGGCGCGGGGCAGCGGTTGGCGCTCGGGTTGGGCGGGGTCGATGGTGGCGTCCAGGAAATAGCCGTCGCGGACCACGCGGGCGAACAGGCGCAATTGGCCGACGGTGCGGCCGCGTTCGCCTTGCAGGCGGGCCAAGGGCAAGCCGGTTTCCTGGTGGGTGCGTTCGATCAGCGTGTCGCCCAGCGCCAGGATGCCTTCGGCGATGCTTTCCAGGAACTGCGCGCGGGTTTCCAGCGGCGCCGCGCGGTAGGAGTCGAAGGCGGCGCGGGCCAGTTCGGCCGCGCGTGCGACGTCGTCGGATGAGCCGGCGGGAAAGCCGGGTTCCAGGCGTTCGCCGGTAGCGGGGTTGATAGCGTGCTGGGCGGCGCCCGAGCCAAGAACGGCGGTGGCGCCGATCAGCATTTGGCCGGTCAAAGTCATTGAGGATTCTCCGAAAAAAACGCCCCCGAATCGGGGGCAGGAATGCGCGGCGTTGTGGCGTGCCGGTATGGGGTGTCGGTCGTCGTCTTACTGGGGGCCGAGCTTCTTGATCAGGGCGTTGAGCATGTCCAGTTCTTCGCCGCTCAGGTCGGTCAGTGGGGCGCGCACCGGGCCTGCGTCATGGCCGACGAGCTTGGCGCCGGCCTTGACGATGCTGACGGCGTAACCGGCCTTGCGGTTGCGGATTTCCAGGTAGGGCAGGAAGAAATCGTCCAGCAGGCGGTTGGTGGTGTCGGTGTCGCCGGCGGCGATGGCGCGGTAGAAGTCCATGGCCGTCTTGGGCACGAAGTTGAAGACGGCGGACGAATAGACCGGCACGCCGAGCGCGCGGTAGGCGGCGGCATAGACTTCAGCGGTGGGCAGGCCGCCCAGGTACGAGAAGCGGTCGCCCAGCTTGCGGCGGATGCGGACCATGGCTTCGATGTCGCCGATGCCGTCCTTGAAGCCGACCAGGTTGGGGCAGCGTTCGGCCAGTTGGGCCAGGCTGTCTGCCGACAGGCGGGACTGGGCGCGGTTGTAGACGATGACGCCGATCTTGACGGATTTGCAGACCTGTTCGACGTAAGCGGAGATGCCGTCCTGCGAGGCTTCGGTCAGGTAATGGGGCAGCAGCAGGATGCCCTTGGCGCCTTGGCGCTCGGCTTCCTGGGCGTAGGCGATGGCGGTGCGGGTGGGGCCGCCAGCGCCGGCCAGGATGGGCACCTTGCCGGCGCAGGTCTGCACGGCGGTGCGCACGACGTCCGAGTACTCCTGGGGAGCCAGGGAGAAGAACTCGCCGGTGCCGCCAGCGGCGAAGAGGGCGGTGGCGCCGTACGGGGCCAGCCATTCGAGGCGGGCGGCGTAGGTCTTGGCGTTGAAATCGCCGTTCTGGTCAAAGTCCGTCACGGGGAAGGACAACAGCCCTTCAGACACGATTTCCTTGAGTTCCTGCGGGGTAGTCATAGCGCGCTCATCCGGTGCGGCCGTCGAGGGTCATTGCTGCCCTGAACGGTGTGCGGTGTTTAAAAGGTAAGTCATCGTACAACATGAATTTATTCGTTTCAAGGCCTGTTTCCCTATGAAATTACTTGTAGACAAGGGGAAACCCGGAACTTATTTTTGACCCGGTTCAGCGATATTCTCTTGGTTGTACGATAACGTACGGGATGCCCGATCCACGCGCATCCGCTATGCAAAAGGATTTTTCATGCAGGTTGCGGCAGACCAGGCGCCGGTGCTTATCAAGATTCACCCGCAAGACAACGTGGCGATCGTGGCCAATGAGGGCGGCTTGCCGGCCGGCACCGTGCTGCCCGGCGGACTGCAACTCGCGGACCCGGTGCCGCAAGGCCACAAGGTGGCGTTGACGGACCTGGCCGAGGGCGACGCCGTCGTGCGCTACAACGTGGTGGTCGGTTTTGCGGCGAAAGCCTTGCCGCGCGGCAGCTGGGTGAACGAACGCGTCACCACCATGCCTGCGGCGCGCACCTTGCAGGACCTGCCGGTGGGCACGCGCATCACACCGTTGCCGCCGCTGGAAGGCTATACCTTCGAAGGCTATCGGAATGCTGACGGCACCGTGGGCACGCGCAACATCCTGGCCATCAGCACCACCGTGCAATGCGTGCAGGGCGTAGTCGAACACGCGGTCGCGCGGATCCGCCAGGAAATGCTGCCGCGCTATCCCAATGTGGATGATGTGGTGGGCATCGAACATACCTACGGCTGCGGCGTGGCCATCGATGCGCCGGGCGCCGCCATCCCCATCCGTACCTTGCACAACATCGCGCGCAATCCCAATTTCGGCGGCACGTCGATGGTGGTCAGCCTGGGCTGCGAAAAGCTGCAGCCGGAACGCCTGCTGGCGCCGGGCGCCATTCCCATCCGGGCGGGCGAGGGCATGGGCGCCGACGGCGAGGGCGTGGACACCATCGTGCTGCAGGACGAAGAGAACATCGGGTTCCAATCCATGATCGACCTGATCATGCGCACGGCCGAACGCCATCTGCAAAAGTTGAACGCGCGCCGGCGCGAAACCTGCCCCGTGTCGGACCTGACGGTCGGCGTGCAGTGTGGCGGCAGCGACGCGTTTTCCGGGGTGACCGCCAACCCGGCCGTGGGCTTTGCCACCGACCTGCTGGTGCGCGCGGGCGGCACGGTGATGTTTTCGGAGAACACCGAAGTGCGCGACGGCATCGACCAGTTGACGGCGCGCGCGGCCACGCCCGAGGTGGCGGACGCGCTGGTGCGCGAGATGGCCTGGTACGACGATTACCTGCAGCGCGGCATGGCTGACCGCAGCGCCAACACCAGCCCGGGCAACAAGAAAGGCGGGCTGTCGAACATCGTTGAAAAGGCGATGGGCTCGATCGTGAAGTCGGGCTCGTCGCCGATCCATGGCGTGCTGTCGCCCGGCAACCGCTTGACGCAAAAGGGTTTGATCTTCGCCGCCACGCCGGCTAGCGACTTCATCTGCGGCACCTTGCAGTTGGCGGCGGGCATGAACCTGCATATTTTCACGACGGGACGCGGCACGCCTTACGGGCTGGCGCAAGTGCCGGTGATCAAGGTGGCCACGCGTGACAGCCTGGCGCGCCGCTGGCACGACCTGATGGACGTGAACGCCGGCCGCATCGCCACGGGCCAGGCCACGATCGAAGACGTGGGTTGGGAGCTGTTTCGCCTGATGCTGGATGTGGCCAGCGGCCGCCAGCAGACCTGTGTGGAAAAACTCAAGCTGCACAACGCCCTGGCGTTGTTCAACCCCGGCCCGGTGACCTGAGGGCGTGCCGGCCGCCAGACCGCATTGCCATCGCACTACACCGACAAGAGGAGACACCGATGGATCATGCCCCCTTGGCCCAACCCGGCCGCCGCCGGCTGCTGGGCGCCGCATTGGCGCTTGGCCCGGTTGCACTGGCGCACGCGCAACCCGCTGGCCCAGGCCCATCATTCAATTTCTCGGCTCAGCAACGCTACCCGGACCCGTCCATTCGCATCCTGGACCCGGAGTTTTCCAAATACCGCATCTATAGCAGCAGCGTGGAGCAACTGGCCAGCGGCTTTCGCTGGCTGGAAGGGCCGGTCTGGGTGGGCGACGGGCGCTATCTGCTGGTGTCCGACATCCCCAACGACCGCATTCTGCGCTGGGACGAAACCACGGGCGCCATCAGTGTCTTCCGCCATCCCGCCAACTTCAGCAACGGCTTGGCGCGCGACCGCCAGGGCCGGCTCCTGGCCTGCGAACACCTGACGCGGCGCGTCACGCGCACGGAATATGACGGCGCCGTCACTGTGCTGGCAGACCGCTACGACGGCAAGCGTTTCAATTCCCCCAACGACATCGTCTGCCAACGCAACGGCGCGATCTGGTTCACGGACCCGCCGTTCGGCATCGGCGGCCACTGGGAGGGCGATAAGGCCAAGCCCGAGCTGCCGCACGGCGTGTACCGGATCGATCCGTCCGACGGCCGCGTGACGCGCGCGCTGGAGGATCTGGCCGGCCCCAACGGGCTGTGCTTCTCGCCCGACGAAAAGCTGTTGTACGTGGTGGAGTCGCGTCACCAGCCCAATCGCGTGATCTGGGCCTACGACGTGGGGGCCGACGGCACGTTGTCGGGCAAGCGGATCGTCGTCGACGCGCAAGGCCCCGGCGCCATCGACGGCATCAAGTGCGATGAAGACGGCAACCTGTGGTGCGGCTGGGGCAGCAACGGCGCGCCCAACGCCAAGTCCGAAGAGCTGGATGGCGTGATGGTGTTCAACCCCGCCGGCAAGCCGATCGGCCATATCCGGCTGCCCGAGCGCTGCGCCAACCTGTGCTTTGGCGGTGCCAAGCGCAATCGCCTGTTCATGGCCAGCAGCCATTCCCTATATGCGCTGTACGTGGAAACGCGGGGCGCCGCCTGATACGGAGGCGAGGCGGCGAGACAGCCGCCCGCGCCAGATTCACCTACGACACATCAAACGTGTGGAGACAGCATGAACGTAAGCAAGAGGCAGTTCCTGGGCGGCGCCGCGGCGCTTTGCCTGTCGCCGCTGGCGCCCGGCTGGGCGCGACTGGCCAACGCCGCGACCGCCGCCGACACCAACTGGCCGACGCGCCCGGTGCGCATCATCGTGCCGTACCCGCCGGGCGGATCGTCAGACATCATCGCCCGCATTCTCGCACCGCGCCTGGCCGATGCGCTCAAGCAAACCGTGGTGGTCGAGAACAAGCCGGGCGCCAACGGCAACCTGGGCGCCGGCCTGGTCGTGCAATCGGCGGCGGAAGGCCACACCGTGCTGCTGTGCGACGTGGGCGCGTTGGCGATCAGCCCGTCCGTCTACACCAAGCTGTCGTTCGACCCGTCCAAGGACCTGCGCGCCGTCAGCATGCTGGCCTATTCGCCGCACGTGCTGGCCGTGCATCCCGACGTGCCTGCCAAGACCGTCCAGGAACTGGTGGCGCTGTCGAAGCAGCAACGCCTGAATTTCGCCGTGACCGCGATCGGCAGCGCGCCGCACCTGGCCGCGGTGGCGGTGCAGCAGGCCACCGGCGCCCAATGGGAATACGTGCCCTACAAGGGCGGTTCGCAGGCGGTGACCGACACCATCGGCGGGCAGACCCAGGTGATCATGAATGGCTTGCTGGCGACCTTGCCGCACATCAAGGCGGGCAAGTTGCGCCCGATCGCGATTTCGAAGGGCGAACGCATGCAGCTGGTGCCCGACATCCCCACCATTTCCGAGCAAGGCGTCAAGGGATTCGAATCGGGCACGTGGCAAGGCGTGATGGCGCCGATCACCACGACCGATCCCGTGGCCGAGCGCCTGGCGATGCTGATGGCGCAGATCGTCAACCAGCCCGACGTGAAGGCGCAGTTGAACGAACAGGGCGCCGAGATCGTGACGCGCAATCCGGCGGAGCTTGCCCAGTTCTTCAATAGCGAACGGACCCGTTGGGCCAAGGTCGTGCAAAGCGCGGACATCCGGCTGGACTGAGCGTCGCGTTTCCTGGAACGCCAAACGCCGCGAGGCGCCGCGACTGGAGTCGCGGCGCCTCGCGGCGTTTTCACGGCCTGGCCGGGATCAGAACGGCGAGACTTCCGCCGTCATGTCCGTCAACGTGTTGGTCTTCAAGTCGACGATGAAGTGGCGGGTCGGCGCGCCGGCCGCCAGCTTCAGCAGGATCGCCATCAGGGGCTTGAAGCGCGCCTGGAACACCGCCGCGGCGGTGTTGTCGTTGCGCACCTGGTTGCCGTTGACCAGCAGGTTGGCGTTGGTCGACTGCAGGGCTTGGGCCAGCAGCTTGTACTGGCGGGCGCGCGCGGCGGGGATGTCCGCAAAGGCCAGGTCGCCCGCGTTGGCCAGGCGCACGAAGTCGCCCGCCAGATCCAGCGCCTTCCAGGCGTCGAAGTCTTCCAGGCGCATGCCGTTGGCTTGCGCCAGCGCACGGGCGCGCACTTCGGCGGCGGCGTAGTCCGTCGCGTAGGCCGGATTGCTGGCGCCGCTGCCGCCCGCTTCGGCCAGGCAGCCGAAGAAGGCGGACGAGAACAGGCCCTGGCCGCCGGTGTTGGCCAATTCCTTCAAGGTGACGTTGGTCTGCAGCTGCGACAGCACAAGCAGGTGCGAGCCGTTCAACGGGCTTTTCACCAGTTCACGCATTTCGCAGCGCCAGTCGTCGTTCAAGAGGCGCAAGCGCACCAGTTCGGACATGTAGCGCGAGCTGAAGTCGGCATAGTTGCGGGCGTCCAGGATCGAGGCGCTCCACAGCGTGCCGCCGGGGACCTGCGCGGGGAAGTCCGTGAAGAAGGCGTGTTCGGCGCGGTAGTGCTCGAACAGCTCGTCATAGCGCGGCACCTCGTCCATGCGTACGGTCTCGACTTCCACCGTGCTGTCCGGCTTCATGCGCAGCAGCTTGTAGGCCGGCACGTAGGCCGCCATCGACGGCGCCTGGATGTTGAACAGCGCATGGTCGCCGTCATAGTGGCGCACGCCGGTATCGTTGAAGTGCATGTGGCCGCCCACGTGGATCTGCAGGCCGGTTTCGGCCAGCGCGCGGGTCACGTCCTCGGCGGGGCGGCGCACCATCTGCATCTTGCCCGCGCCCAGCAGCGCCGTGATGTCGTCGGACGCGTCATTGAAGAATTCGCTCATCGGGAAGTGGCTGAAGGCCACGACCTGCTTGCCCGACGCCTTGCCGCGCGCCACGACGTCTTTCAGCCACGCGATGACATGCTGCTTGTGCGTCAGCATCTTGTTGTAGCCGGCGTCGCCGGACCCCGCGAAGTCGTTGGCGCCCGGACCGGTGGGCACGTAGACGTTGGCATCGATGGCCACCAGCCAGACGCCTTCGACCGGTTCGACGACATAACTGGTGTCGGGCACCGAGCGGCACAAGGTATAGCTGGGTTGGCGATACGAGCCGCCCGTGCCTTCCTTGCAGATCTCGTACTGGCGCGTGGCCCAATTGGCTTGCGCCAGCGCCTTTTCGTACGAGTAGCCGCCATAGGTGTAGGTGCTGTACGGGGTCTCGTAGTAGCGGTAGGCGGGTTTGGGCATGAAACCGTGCTGCGCCAGCGATTCGGTGATGCCGGCGTAGCCGAGTTCCTGCACTTCTTCCGTGCAGTACGTGTTGTTGACCTTGGCCCAGTCGCCCGAATAGCCCGTCGAGCAGTCGCCGTTGCCGCCGCGGCTGTAGATCGCCTGCTGGGCGCCTTGGCGTCCGGTGGCGGAATCAACGCCCAGATAGTCGGATTTGCCGCCGGCGCGCGCCAGGGGCCGGTTGGGGTCGTGGTTGCCGGGTGCGGCAAAGAACTCGATGCCGTGGCGGGCGTGGTAGTCGTCCAGGATCTTCTGGAAGCCGCGCATGTGCACCGGCTGGCCGTCGTCCGAGAAGTCGCCGGGCAGCGCGATGAACTTCACGCCGCGCGCGACGGCGTCATCCAGGGCGGCCAGGAACGCGAAGTAGTTTTCGTTGAACAGGCGCGTGGACGTCATCTGGGCCTGCATCGTCCGGATCGTCGCGTTGCGGCCGGTCTTCTGGTTGGGCACGCCCGGGAATGATCCGTCCTTGAACGTGGCGTACACGTCATGGAAATGGACGTCGGGCATGAACGCCACCTGGGTGCCGGCCGGCTGTTCGGGCTGGGTGACGGGCGGGCTGACCGGCGGCGGCGTTTCGGGCTGCGCCGCGTTGTCGTCGTCATCGCTGCCGCCGCAAGCGGCCAACAGGCTGATCAAGGAAAAAGCGAGGGCGCGGGCGACAGGTCGGCGCCCGAACGGGATGGGGTTCGGCATGGGATAGAGGGAAGGTGAAGGGACTGTTGAACGGCTGTCGTTCTGTTGACTGCAGACTGAATGTTTCAGCGGCGCCAGTCTAGGCAGGGCAGATGACATCCCCGTGACGCGGCCAGAAAAAAATCCAATTTTGGCGCTATTGGGTCGGGCCCGCGCCTTGCGGCAGGCAGGGGATGGGCGCACACTCGACAGCGTGCAGCCTGAGGAGGCATGACGATGAAAACCCTGATCGCGGCGGTGTGCATGGCGCTGGCTTGCGGCCCGGCGCTGGCGCGGGACGGCGTGCCCGGCGTTCCGCCGCCGCCGCCTTCGGCGCGCACCTTGCCCGACAACTGCGTGGGCACGTCCTGCCCGCGGACCGTGGAGCCAGGCCGCGCGCCGCCTGCGTGCCTGGGAACGGGTTGCGGCGAATCGCGTTATCCGCCTGCCGGCGCAGCCGGCGCCGACCGCGGCCCTGCGCCCGCCTGGAGCGGGCCGAGCCAGCCGAAATTGCCGCCGATGCCGTCTCGGCCCGGCCAGCCTGCAGGGCCGTTGACGCCTGGGCCCGCGCTCCCGCGCTAGCCGGCAGCCCGGGCTTGCGCTAGCGGCGCCACATGCCGGGCGTAGTGCCCAGCTGTCGGGTGAAGACGCGCGTCAGATGGCTCTGGTCGGCGAAGCCGCAGGCCAACGCCACCGCCGCGATGGACGGTCCGCCTTGCGCCAGCAGGGCGCAGGCGCGTTCGATGCGATAGGCGGTCAGCCAGCGGTGAGGCGTCTTGCCGGTGCTGCCCTTGAACGCCTTGATGAAATAGCTGCGCGACAAGCCGCATTCGGCGGCGATGTCGGCTACCGACAGATCGCCGCCAAGGTTGGCGGCCAGCAGTTCGGTGGCGCGGCGCAACTGCCCGGGTGACAAATGGCTGCTTGCGGCTTCCAGGGCCGGCGCCGCGGCATGGCCATAGGCATGCATCACATGCGCCTGCAAGGCCACGCCGATCTGGTCCATGAATAGCCGGCTGGCTTGCTGGGGATGCAGCAGCGTGGGCGCCAGCGCGCAAGCCAGGTTGTAAATCACCGGATCCCGCGTGCCGTTCAAGCAGTCGAATCCCGATATGCGCGGGCGCGACGTTTCGGAAGAAAACGCATCCAGCGCGCTGCGCGGCAACTGGAAGCGGATGTTGTCGAAGGCCGACCGGTGGTCGCATCGCCACTGGTCGCCCAGGTGGGTGATGGCCACCACGCCTTTCGCGTGCCCGCCCTGGTAGGCGATCCGGTTGCCGCGCCACAAGGTGTGGGCGCGGAAGTCCTGTAGCTGGACGATGACGCTGAAAGCGTCCTGCACCGGGATGGGCGGGCCGGGCGGCAAGTCGTCGCGCTGGCTGCGCATGCGCGTGACCGTCATGTCGGAGGCCTGGATCTGAATGCGTTGCGGCATGGGCGGCTCAGTTCCGGTGCAGGCGGCGCCAGGCCGCGGGCGGGACGCCGACGGTGCTGGCGAAGACGCGGGTGAGGTGCGCCTGATCCGAAAAACCGCAGTCGCCGGCGATCTCGGCGACAGAATGGCCGGATTTCAGGAGCATCAGCTTGGCCTTTTCCACGCGGTGTTCCAGCAGCCAGCGGTGCGGCGTGGTGCCCACCGTCTGGCGGAACGCCTTGATGAAATAGCTGCGTGACAATCCGCAGCCCTGGGCCACATCGCTGATCGACACGTTGGCAAGCAGGTCGGACGCCAGCATGTCCTTGGCCAGCTTTTCCTGCCATCCCGCCAGTCCGCCGCGCGCAGGCGGCGAACAAGGCGCGGCGCCGCCATATTTCTGCGCCACGTGGACCTGGACCGCCAGCGCGATATGGTCGATGAACAGCGGATCAGCGGCGCCGGGTTCGCCCAGCGCGGGCAGCAGCGCATTGCCCAGGCCGGCCAGCACCGGATCGGACTGGCCGGGTGGGCAAGACAGGTCTCGGACCTGCGGCAGCCCCAGCGCGTCCGACAGCCGTTCCAGCGATGCGGGCGGGATGCGGAAGTACAGGAAGTCGAAGGGCGTGCGGAGTTCGGCGCGGTAGGGGGCGCTGGCGCGGCGGATCGTCAGGGCTTCCGCGGCCACGGGCATGGCATGGGGCCGGCCGCCTTCATACAGCACGCGCTGGCTGTCGGTGAGCGACAGGCTGAGCAGGAAGTCGTCGCCATCGTCTTCCGAGCGCGCCACGCCGAAATCGGGCAGCGCATAGCCCACGCGCAGGATTTCCAGCCCGGCGCCGCAGGACGGGCTGGTCCGGATGGCCTGGATCGACGCGCCGGGATAGACGTGCCGCAGGCTGGGGGGCGCGTCAGGCCATTGCATCATGGTCCGGCGCCGGGGCGGGAAGGGCGGAAGGTGGCATGGTCTGGCACAGGATAAACCTTGGCGATGGCGTCCGCATGTCATGTTAGGCGAGCGGCCGCGCAAATGATTGGACGCAAGTGTCCCGGTTTGGATAAAAGCGCGATGCCGGGGACGGGTGCGACTCGTGCGCCTTGAAACTAGTGCGCCTTGAAACTAGTGCGCCTTGAAACTAGTGCGCCTTCAATAGTGCGATCATTGCTCTTTTGTACAA
>NZ_DBHKZA010000002.1:0-36916 GCF_057314935.1 Achromobacter sp. | reverse complement strand
GTGCGCCTTGAAACTAGTGCGCCTTCAATAGTGCGATCATTGCTCTTTTGTACAAACGAGGCGTCAACTGCACAAGACCCGGCGGCCCGGCAACGCTATGTTGGGTGCAGTACGCGCCACGCGCGGATGATCCGTGAGTGAATCCATGACCCGTCCCTTTACCGGCCCGACGCCCGCCGACGCGCCTGCCAGCCTGGCGGCCTTGCATGCCCAGGCATTTCCGATGCTGTCGCCCGCGCAGGTCGCGCAGGTTGCGCCGTATGGCCAGACCATCGCCGTGCCCGCCGGCAGCGTGCTGGTCAATTGCGGCGACCGCGAGGCGGCGTTCCACATCGTGCTGGAGGGCTACGTCGAGGTGCTGGAACGCGAGGCCGACGGCGCCATGCACAGCCTGTTGCTGCACCGCGACGGTGAATTCACGGGCAGCCTGGATCTGTTCACCGACCGGCCCAATGCCGTCACCTTGCGGGCCGATTCCGCCAGCCGCCTGCTGCGGGTCGACCGGCAGGCACTGGCCAGGCTGCTTCTGGCTGACCGGCCGCTGGCCGAGATCGTGCTGCGCGCCTTCATGCTGCGGCGGATCGGCTACGTCCGGCAGCGTCCCTATGGCGGGGCGATCCTCCGGTCCGCGGCTGGCGTCGGGCAGGCCGATCCTGTGCTTGACCTGGTCGTCGTCGGCGGCGGCACGGCAGGTTTGGCGGCCGCGGCCTACGCGGCGTCCGAAGGCTTGCACACGCTGTTGGTGGGACGTCAGCGATGCCGTGCGGACATGCCCGGCGCGGACGCCTTGCCCGGCTTCCCGGGCACGGTCACGGGCCTGTGCGACGGCGGGCTGCTGCGCCGGGCCGAAGACCAGAGCCGGCGCTTCGGTTCGCATGTGCTGCCCGGCCGCGTCGCGAGCGGCTTCGACGGTAGCAGCTATCCGTACCGCGTCGGGTTGGACGACGGGCAGGTGGTGCAAGCCCGCAGTCTGATCGTGGCGACCGGCATTCGGCAGGACGGAGCCGCGGATCCGGCCGCGCAAGCCAATACGGCATGGCTGGACGGCTACCTGGATACGGACGACTGGGGCTATATCCATACCGGCCGGGCGGCCGCGGGGTCGATGCAGGCGCGGGCCTTTGAAAGCTCGCAGCCGGGCGTCTTTGCGGCCGGCGCGGTGCGCGCGGGTTCGGTCAAGCATGTGCTGGCCTGCATCGGCGAAGGCGCAGCGGCGGTGCGCGTGGTGCACCGTTTCCTGGACGCGTCGGCGCACTGACCCCCGGGCGTCGTCAGGGCGCCGGGCCGGGTTTCGCCTGGCGCATGTCCAGCGCCAGGAAGTGGTGCACCACGGGTTTGTCGGGTCCGATGTGAAAGCGCTGCGCTTCGCCCTGCAGGTCCGCGTCGGCCTGCGACACGCGTTGATGCTGGCGCAGGTGTTCCGCCCAGGACTCCACCAGGAACCATTCCTGCACCCGTTCCGGGTCGCCGGTGTGTTCGGCGATGCCCCAGGCGTAGGCCCCGTCGCGGCGGCGCTCTTCCGCCACGGCCTGCAAGGCCTGCAGGAAGGCCGGGCGGTCCTGCACGCGGATGCGGTATTCGATCTGCACCATGACCGGGCCGCGGTCATGTTCGACGGGCGCGTCCAGCAGGGGTTCGGGCCAGTGGTTGGAGGGATCCAGATTGGCCTCGCCTTGCGGCAGACGCATGCGGTGCAGCACCAGGCCGGCCACGAGCAATCCCGCGGCGCCGGCCAGCAAGGTCGCCGGAACGCCGATCTCCTGCGCCAGCAGACCCCAACCCAGGCTGCCGGCAGCCATGGCGCCGTTGAACACCATCAGATAGATGGCCAGGCCGCGGCCTCGGACCCAATTGGGCAGGATGGATTGCGCCACCCCGTTGAACGTGGTCAGGGCGACGATCCAGCCCACGCCCAACAGCAGCAGGAGCACGACCGCCGCCCATTGCGGCGGCGCGAAAGACAGGGCCGCCATGACGACGGCGGCGACGGCGGCCGCGGCCAGCACCAGCCCGTCGGTGTTCAGGCGCTGGCGCAGCATCGGCAATATCACCGCGCCCAGGATCGCGCCCACGCCGACGGCGCCCAGCAAGATGCCGTAGAAGCCGGCGCTGCCGCCCAGCATGCGCCGGGCCACCAGCGGCAGCAGCGCCCAGACGGAGCTGGCGAAGATGAAGAACACGGCCGCGCGCAGCAGCACCACGTGCAGGTCGCGGCTGGCGCGCGCAAAACGCACCCCGGCACGGAAGGCGCCGAAGAACTGTTCGGACAGGCCGTCGTCGACCCGCTTGGGGCGCTTCCACCAGAGCAGCGCGCCGATCACGAACACGTAGCTGAGCACGTCCGCGCCGTAGGCCGCCGCCGCGCCGAACGCCGCCAGCAGCAGGCCGCCGACCGCCGGGCCCAGGGCCCGCGCAATGTTGATGCCCAGCGAATTTAGGCCCACGGCGGTCTTCAGTTCGGCCTTGGGCACGAGTTCGGGCACGATGGCTTGCCAGGTCGGGCCCATCAACGCCGTGCCCACGCCGCCCAGAAAGGTCAGCGCGATCAGGGTTTCCACGGTCAGCGTATTGGTCTTGGCCATCATCAGCAGGGTGAAGCTGACGCAGGCCAGCAGTACCTGGATGATGATCAGGAAGCGGCGCCGGTCCAGGATGTCGGACAGCACGCCTGCGGGGATCGCCAGCAGGAAGACAGGCAGCGTGGCGGCCGTCTGCATCATCGCGACCGCGGCGGGGTTGGACGACAGGTCGGTGACGAGCCAGGCGCTGGCCACGTCGCGCATGAAGCTACCGATATTGCCCAGGATGGTGGCGCCCCACAGTACGGCAAACAGCGTGTGCTTGAGCGGGGCCATGCCGCCGACGGCGGCGGGAGGAGGGGTATTGCGGTCAACGCCGGCCATGCGTGCGCTCCGTCAGGTCATGCCAGGCGACCAGGACCCATGCCCCGGCCAGCCCGAAGTGCTCGAAGAAGGCGTTCATGGTCATGAAACGCGCGTCCGCGGGCGCCTCCCAGTACCGGTTGGCCATCAGCGCCGCGGCCGCGGTGAAGCCGGCCAGCGCCAGTGCGCCCAGCCAGCGCAACCGGCCGATCAGGACCAATGCGCTGGCACCCAGTTCCAGCAGAATAACGGCAGCGGCCGCGAGATTGGCGGGTTGCAGGCCGAAATGCGCCATTTCCGCCTGCGCGCCGTTGAAATCCATCAGTTTGACCAGGCCCCCCTGTAGGTACGCGCCGCAAAGCGCCAGCAGGGCAAGCCAGCGCACGGCCGGCGACGTGAATACCGGCGGCATCGTCATACCGCCCAGCATGCGCAGCCCAGCGCGCCCCAAAAGCCCTTCAGGTCCGAGACGGGCACCTTGCTGGCCCAGGCGCCTGCGTGCTGATGGCCATGGACATTGCAGCCGTTTGCGCAAGCGCAGGCGGCCGCTGCCTCGTGCAGCGTTGCCTGCAACGGCTTGCCTTCGCGATCGCCCCAGGCGCCGTAGCCGCCGAAAAGGCGCGTGGGCGACCAGTCCGGCATGGCGGGCGGCGGGGCCGCCTCGTCGTGCGCGGCGAATTCGCCAGCGCCCCAGACCACCTTGCCGCCCACCAGGGTCAGCAGGCTTGTGGTGTCGGCAATGTCCGATTCGGGGCAGGCGAAGAAGTCGCGGTCGGGCACGACCAGGTCGGCCAGCTGGCCTTCGGCGATGCGGCCCTTCTTGCCCTGTTCGTTCGAGAACCAGGTGACGTTCTCGGTCCACATGCGCAGCGCGGTGTCGCGGTCCAGGCAATTGCGCTGCGGCGTAATCCGCAGCCCGCCCACGGTCTTGCCCGTGATCAGCCAGGACAGCGATACCCAGGGGTTGTAGGACGCCACGCGGGTGGCGTCGGTGCCGGCAGACACGTTCACGCCGTGCTCCAGCATGCGCTTGACGGGCGGCGTGGCTTCCGCTGCGCCGGCGCCATAGCGTTCGACGAAGTATTCGCCCTGGTAGGCCATGCGGTGCTGCACGGCCACGCCGCCGCCCAGCGCGGCGATCCGGTCGATGGATCGGTCGGAGATGGTTTCGGCGTGGTCGAAGAACCAGTTCAGGCCGGCCAGCGGCACATCCTGGTTGACGCGTTCGAAGACATCCAGCGCGCGCGAAATGGTTTCGTCATAGGTCGCGTGCAGACGCCAGGGCCAGCGGTTCTGCGCCAGGATGCGCACCACTTCCTCAAGCTCGCCTTCCATCTCCGGGCCCAATTCGGGCCGCGGTTGGCGGAAGTCTTCGAAGTCGGCCGCCGAGAACACCAGCATTTCACCGGCGCCGTTGTGGCGGAAGTAGTCGGTGCCTTGCTTGTACTGCGAGGTGGCGGTCCAGTTCAGGAAGTCTTCCTTTTCCTGCTTGGGCTTTTGGGTGAACAGGTTGTAGGCCAGGCGGATCGTCAACTGGCCGGCGTCGGCCAGTTGCTGGATGACTTGATAGTCCTCGGGGTAGTTCTGGAAGCCGCCGCCGGCGTCGATGGCGCCGGTGACGCCCAGCCGGTTGAGCTCGCGCATGAAATGGCGCGTGGAATTGAGCTGGTATTCGAAGGGCAGCTTCGGTCCCTTGGCCAGCGTGGCGTACAGGATCGACGCATTGGGCTTGGCCAGCAGCAGCCCCGTGGGGTTGCCGGCCGCGTCGCGCACGATCTCGCCGCCCGGAGGCGCGGGCGTGGCCTTGTCATAGCCCACGGCGCGCAGCGCGGCGGCGTTCAGCAACGCGCGGTCGTACAGGTGAAGGATGAATACCGGCGTGTCGGGCGCTGCGGCGTTCAGCTCTTCGATGGTGGGCAGGCGCTTTTCGGCGAATTGGTGCTCGGTGAAGCCGCCCACCACCCGCACCCATTGCGGCGCGGGGGTGACGGCGACCTGCCGGCGCAGCATGGCCATGGCGTCGGCCAAGCTTGCCACGCCATCCCATCGCAGTTCCATGTTGTAGTTCAGGCCGCCGCGGATGATGTGCAGGTGGTTGTCGATCAGCCCGGGCAACGCGCTGCGGCCGTTCAGGCCGATGACCTTCGTGCCGGGTCCGGCCAACGGCAGGACGTCGGCCGCCGCGCCCACGCGCGTGTAGCGGCCGTCCTTCACGGCGACGGCGTCGGCGGTGGGGCGCGCCGGGTCCAGCGTAGTGAAGCGGCCTTGATGCAGGATCAGGTCGGGCGCGCCATCGCGCGCGGTGGTCGGAGTGTCAGCCATTGCGCTTGTCTCCACAGGCGTCTGGGGTTGATGAGGCGGGCGGCTTCGGGCAACTGGGCAACTGGCCGAACATGTGCGGTTTGACCTGCTGCTGGATCCATGACGTGCGGGTGGCCTCGTCGGCCATGAAGCGCTTGATCAGCGGGGGGATCTGTTCCCCCGCCAGGATGCCGAGCAGGCCTACCAGCGCGATGACCGGCGGGGCCGGCGAACGCACGTTGAACAGCGCGTAGATGACCCCGACCAGCAGGCCGAGTCCAAGCGATACCAGGTAGACCTTCATTGGCGCGCTCCGGTCAGCTTTCGTGGGCGTTGAACATGGACTTGGCGTAGATGATGCCCAGGCCGTAGGCGCCGCCGAATTTCTTGGCGATGCCTGTCGTCATCTCGTAGGTGTCCGTGCGCGCCCAGTCGCGCTGCATTTCCAGCAGGTATTGCAACGCGGTGATCGGCTGGCCGCCTGCTTGCACGATACGCTCGATGGCGCGGTTGTGGGCTTCCGCCGACACGTCGCCGCACGCGTCGGTAATGACGTAGACCTCGAAGCCCTGGTCCAGCGCCGACAAGGCCGGCCCGACGATGCAGACGCTGGTCCACAGGCCTGCGAGCACGATGCGTTTCTTGCCGATTTCGTTCACCTGCTTGATCACGGCCGCGTCTTCCCAGGTGTTCATGGACGTGCGGTCCAGCAGCTTCTGGCCGGGAAAAGGCGCGACCACTTCGTCGAACATCGGGCCGGAGAAGCTCTTTTCCGCGACGGTCGTCAGGATGGCGGACGCGCCGAAACCGGCGGCGGCATGCGCGACCAGGCCGGCATTGTTGCGCAGCGTGACCGCGTCGATGGAATGCGTGGCGAACGCCATCTGCGACTGGAGGTCGATCATGATGAGCGTGTGGTCCTTGGGCGACAGCAGTTTGGCGCCGGGGGTCGGGGTGGCGGTGACGGGCATGGAGGTCTCCTTGGATGCCTGCGGTGAATTCCCCTGCAATGTGCCACCCGGCCCATGGCGCGTATTGAACGATTGTCCGCCCGTTTGAAGATTGTGATCGCGCTGGGGGCCGCCGGGCGCTGGGCGCGCCCCGTCGCTTGCGGAACAATTTTGCAATGGGTTGTAAAAAATGCGCGGCGGAGGGCGGCGGTATCGGGCGCGAAGGCCGTCCGAAAAAGGGCGGCCCGCGCACCGGTCTGGTGCCAGACGCCGCTAAATGGGCATTTGGGGGGGCATGTGGGAGGCATTTCGGGGGCATTTCCGGCCACATTCCTTGGGCAGCCACCACGGCCGGAAGGCCGACACGCCGGGCGATTGTCGACAAGCCCCGATGCCCGGCAACTTGGCATGCAAGTTGCTTAATTATTTCAACGAGCTATTGCTACTATCAATCGTCGTGCCTGCCGGGCCAGGGGGCGGACGGCCCCGACGTTGCCAGCGTGACCCTTGGAGACCTTCATGAAGCATCTCATCAAGCACGTGACCCGCTACCGCTATGCCGCCCCGGTGAACTACAGCATCCAGACGCTGCGCCTGACGCCCCGGCGCGATGACCACCAGCATGCGCTGCGATGGCAGATCCAGACGCCCGGCGAGATCCAGCCGCAGGTGGACGCCTATGGCAACGTCATCCACACGCTGACGCTGCACCGCACCCACAGCGAAATCGAAATCCACGCCGTGGGGCAGGTGGACATCCATCCGCTGGCCCAGGGCCATGTGGGCGACGAAGACGAACGCCTGCCGGTCTACATCTACGGCGTGCCCACCGCGTTGACCCAGTGCGACGACACCATCCGGGACTTCTGCCGCCGCGTGGCGCCCCGCGGCATGCATACGCCCGAGGACGTGCTGAACCTTAGCGCCGCCATCCGCGAGCGGGTCGCGTACACGCCGGGGCTGAACGACGCGCCGATGACGGCGGCGCAGGTGCTGGCAGCGGGGCGCGGCGGCAGCCAGGACCACACCCATCTTCTGCTGGCCTGCGTGCGCGCCTTCGGCACGCCGGCCCGCTATGTCAGCGGCTATTGGCACGTGGCGGGCGACGAGGCCGCCAACCATGGCTGGGCGGACGTCTGGCTGGCCCGGCACGGCTGGGTCAGCGTGGATGTCAGCCACGCCTGCTTCGCCTCGGACGGCCATTGCCGCCTGGCGGTGGCGCGCGATTATGAATCGGCTTCGCCCGTGCGCTGGCTGCATGGCGCCGCCGCCGCGCTGTCGATGGATGTATCGGTGCAGGTGCAGACCAGCCACTGAAACACGCGCGTGTTTCCCTTGCAGTGCTTTGGCTGCCTTTGCGGCAGCCCCAAGTCGACCCGGAGAAGGCAGTGACGATCCACGTAGCACTCAAGCACGTTACGCAATACAAATATGACCGTCTCGTCGGGCTCTCGGCGCAAGTGCTGCGCCTGCGGCCCGCGCCCCACAGCCGGACCCCCATCCTGTCGTATTCGCTGACCATCGAGCCGGCCGAGCACTTCATCAACTGGCAGCAGGATCCCTTTGCTAACTACCTGGCGCGCTTGAACTTTCCTGGCAAGACCCGGGAATTCAAGATCACCGTGGACCTGGTCGCCGAAATGGCGGTCTACAACCCGTTCGACTTCTTCCTGGAACCGGACGCCGAAACCTTTCCCTTCGCCTACGACGACGGCTTGGCCCGCGAACTGGCGCCGTACCTCGCGTGCGGCCAGGCTACGCCGCGCTTTGCCGAGTTCCTGTCGCGCGTGGACGTGCGGCCGCAGCGCACCGTGGATTTCCTGGTGGGCTTGAACCAGCAGATCCATCAGGAAATCAATTACTTGATCCGCATGGAACCGGGGGTGCAGACGCCCGAAGAGACGCTGGCGCGCAATGCCGGGTCGTGCCGCGATTCGGGCTGGCTGCTGGTGCAGGCGCTGCGTCATCTGGGGCTGGCGGCCCGCTTCGTGTCGGGCTACCTGATACAGCTGAAGCCGGACGTGCGCGCGCTGGACGGCCCCAGCGGGGCGCAATCCGACTTTACCGACCTGCATGCCTGGTGCGAGGTCTATCTGCCGGGGGCGGGCTGGATCGGGCTGGACCCGACCTCGGGCCTGCTGGCGGGCGAAGGCCACATCCCGCTGGCGGCGACACCCGAGCCGGGCAGCGCCGCGCCGGTGACGGGCGCGGTGGACGAGGCCGAGGTCGAATTCACGCACACGATGGAAGTCACGCGGGTGTTCGAATCGCCGCGCGTGACCAAGCCCTACACCGACGCGCAATGGCACGCCATCCGCGACCTGGGCGACAAGATCGACGATCACCTGGACCACATGGACGTGCGCCTGACGATGGGCGGCGAACCTACCTTCGTGTCCGTGTCGGACCGCGAGGGCGCCGAATGGAACACCGCCGCCCTGGGGCCCACCAAGCGCGGCTACGCGCTGGAGTTGCTGAACCGGTTGCGCACCCGCTATGGCGGCAACGGCTTCCTGCATTTCGGCCAGGGCAAGTGGTATCCGGGCGAGCAGCTGCCGCGCTGGGCGCTGTCGATCTATTGGCGCACGGACGGGCAGGCTTGCTGGGAAAATCCGGCGCTGTTCGCCGACGAGCGCCAGCGCAGCGCGTACACGGAGGCAGATGCCCGGCGGTTCATGGCGCGGCTGTGCGAGCGGCTGGGCCTAAGCGGGCAGACCGTCGTGCCCGGTTACGAGGACGTGTTCTATTACCTGTGGCGCGAACGCCGCCTGCCCGCGAACGTGGATCCGTTCGATTCGAGGCTGGAAGACGAGATGGAGCGCGCACGCTTGCGCCGCGTGTTCGAGCAGAAGCTGGACAGCGTGGTGGGATACGCCTTGCCGATCCAGGCGGGCGAGGACGGCGCCTGGGTGTCCGGCCCCTGGTTCCTGCGGGACGAACGCATGTACCTGTTTCCGGGCGATTCCCCGATGGGGTACCGCCTGCCGCTGGATTCGCTGCCCTGGGTGGACGAGGCCGACGCGCCCGTGGTGGTCGAACGCGACCCGTTCGATGCGCGGCGGTCGCTGCCCGGGCCCGCCCAGCTGCTGACGCAGAACGTGCGCGCGACGGCGCGCCAGGAACCGGGCGCGCCGCGCAATGGCGAAGCGCCCATCGCCAATGGCGCGGGGCGCGGCGGACCGGGCGCGGGGTTGCCCGAAGCGCGTCAGCCCGGCAAGTTCGAATCTGCGGGCTGGCTCACGCGCACCGCCATGTGCGTGGAGGTGCGCAACGGCGTCCTGTACGTGTTCATGCCGCCGTTGCCGCGCCTGGAAGACTACCTGGCGCTGGTCGCCCAGGTCGAGGCGACGGCGCGCGACCTGAACATCAGGATCGTGATGGAAGGCTACCCGCCGCCGCGCGATCCACGATTGAAGGTGCTGCAGGTGACGCCCGACCCTGGCGTCATCGAGGTCAACATCCATCCGGCCAGCAACTGGGCCGAACTGGTCGACCACACCGAATTCCTCTACGAGGCGGCATTCGAGACCCGGCTGTCCACCGAGAAGTTCATGGCCGACGGCCGCCATACCGGCACCGGCGGCGGCAATCACTTCGTGCTGGGCGGCGCCACGCCGGCGGACAGCCCGTTCCTGCGCCGCCCCGATGTGCTGGCGAGCCTGTTGGCGTATTGGGTGAATCACCCCTCGCTGTCCTACCTGTTTTCGGGGCTGTTCATCGGGCCGACCAGCCAGGCGCCGCGCATCGACGAGGCCCGCAACGACCAGGTGTACGAACTGGAGCTGGCGTTCCAGGAAATTCATCGGCGGTGCGCCCAGCAGGGCGCTGCGGTGCCGCCCTGGATGATCGACCGGGCATTGCGCAACATTCTGGTGGACGTGACCGGCAATACCCACCGGTCGGAATTCTGCATCGACAAGCTCTATTCGCCCGACAGTCCCACGGGGCGGCTGGGCCTGCTGGAGCTGCGCGCCTTTGAGATGCCGCCGCATGCGCGCATGAGCCTGGCGCAGCAACTGTTGCTGCGCGGCCTGATCGCGCACTTCTGGAAGACGCCCTATACGGCGCGCCTGACGCGCTGGGGCACCGAATTGCATGACCGCTTCCTGTTGCCGACCTTCGTGAAGATGGATTTCGAGGACGTGCTGGCGGACCTGAACGAGGCGGGCTACGGCTTCGACCCGGCCTGGTTCGACCCGCATTTCGAATTCCGCTTTCCGCTGTTCGGCGAGGTGGCGGCGCGCGGCATCCACCTGGAATTGCGCGGCGCGCTGGAACCCTGGCACGTCATGGGCGAAGAAGGGTCCTCCGCCGGGACGGTGCGCTACGTGGATTCGTCGCTGGAAAGGGTGGAAATCCGGGTGTCGGGCTTGAACGACAACCGCTATGTCGTGACGGTGAACGGCCGCGCGCTGCCCGTGCAGCCCACCGGCCGGGTGGGAGAGTACGTGGCGGGCGTCCGTTACAAGGCGTGGGCGCCGCCGTCGGCGCTGCATCCCACGATCCCCGTGCACGTGCCGCTGACGGTGGACATCGTCGACACCTGGAACCAGCGTTCACTGGGCGGCTGCAAATACCATGTGGCGCATCCGGGCGGGCTGAATCCGGAGTCGTTCCCGGTCAACTCCTACGAGGCCGAAAGCAGGCGCTTGGCGCGCTTCGAGAAGACCGGGCATACGCCGGGGCGCATGGACGTCGCGCCCGCCGTCGTCAGCCGGGAATTTCCGTTCTCGTTGGATTTGAGGCACGATTGAGCCCTACCGCATGTTGAACCCCGGCGCACCCGCCGGCGATAAAGCCGCTATGCCGCAATTTCTTTTTCAGACGGATCCGTCGCAGGATGTCGCGTCCCTGGCGGTTCATGCGGCCTTGCCCGCACGTCCCGGGCACTATGACGAGCTGCGCGACACCGCCGACGCGTCGGGCGCCACCCGGTTGCGCGAACCCTGGCCCCGTTTTTTTGAGCTGTTGGGCACCGGCGGCTTTGCCGATCTGGACCGGCGCGTGGACGTCGTGGCGCGCCAGATCCGCGAAAACGGCATCACCTACAACATCTACGCCGAGGCCAACGGCTCGGCGCGGCCGTGGTCGCTGGACCTGCTGCCGTTTGTCATCAACGACACGGACTGGGCCGCGATCGAGCAGGGCGTGTGCCAGCGCGCCACCGTGCTGAACCGGCTGCTCGCGGACGTCTACGGGCCGCAGACGCTGCTGGCCGACAGGCTGCTCCCGCCCGCGCTGGTGCTGGGCCACCCGGGCTATCTGCGTCCGCTGCGCGGCTATGCGCCGCCGGGCGGCACCTTTCTGCACATCGCCGCCTTCGACCTGGCGCGCGCCAGCGACGGAGGCTGGTGGGTGGTGTCGCAGCGTACCCAGGCCCCGTCCGGGCTGGGTTACCTGCTGGAGAACCGGCTGACCATTTCGGGCATGTTCCCCGAAGCGTTCAAGGAACTGCGGGTGCAGCACCTGGCCACCAGCTACCGCCGGTTGATGGACATGCTCTACAAGCTCAGCCCCGGCGGGCTGTCGGCGCATGCGCCGCCGCGCATCGTCCTGCTGACGCCGGGGCCCTATAACGAAACCTACTTCGAACAGACCTACCTGGCGCGCTATCTGGGGGTGACCCTGGTGGAAGGCGGGGATCTGGTCGTGCGCGACAAGCTGCTGTACTTGAAGACGCTGCACGGGCTGGAACGCGTGCACGCCGTGCTGCGCCGGCTGGATGACGACTTCTGCGACCCGCTGGAGCTGCGTTCGGATTCGACGCTGGGCGTGCCCGGGCTACTCCAGGTCATGCGGGCGGGCAATGTGCTGGTGGCCAATTCCCTGGGCACGAGCTTTCTGGAGTCGCCCGCCATCAACGGCTTCTTGCCCGCCATCAGCCGCCGGCTGCTGGAGGCGGACCTGCTGCTGCCGTCGCTGCCGTCCTGGTGGTGCGGCGAGGCGGCGGCGCGCGAGCAGGCGCTGGCGAACCTGCCGGGGGCGGTGGTCAAGTCCACCTATCCCAGCAACCTGCGCGGCGGCTTCGAACCGGTGATCGGGGGCGCGGTGCCGCCGTCCGAGCGCGATGCGCTGCAGGCGCGCATCGCCGCCAACCCTGACGCCTATACCATTCAGGAATACCTGCCGCTGTCGCAGGCGCCCAGTTGGAGTGCCGGGCATATCGTGCCGCGCGCCGCCATGCTGCGCGTGTTCGTCATCGCCGATGGCGAAGGCGGCTGGAACGTGCTGCCGGGCGGACTGACGCGCATCGCCAGCCGCGAACAGCAGATCGTGTCGATGCAGCGCGGCGGCAGCAGCATGGATACCTGGGTGACAACCCGCGGCGCGGTCGACACGTTCTCCATGTTGCCCGCGCAACTGCGCCCCGAAGACATCGTGCCCGCCCATCGCCCGGTATCCAGCCGGGCCGCCGAGAACCTGTTCTGGATGGGCCGTTACACCGAGCGCGCGGAAAACGACGTTCGGCTGGCCAACGTGGCGCTGACCTGGCTGAACAGCGACGAGGACAACGCGGGGGAACTGTTCGCCGCCGTGGCCGCCCTGTGCCGGCGCAGCGGCCTTGCGCCGGCCGCGCCCACCTTGTCGGTGCGGATGTTCGAATCCACGCTGCTCGCGGAACTGGCGGGTGAAGACGCCCAGGGCGGCGTGTCGCGCAATCTGGGCGCGCTGGCGTACGCGGCCGGGCAAATCCGGGACCGCCTGTCGCCGGACCATTGGCGGCTGGTCGTGACCGCGAACGAGCTCTTTCGCCGCATGGCCTCGGGCGGCAAGGAACGCGACGCCGATACGCCGGCGACGGCGCCGGACGTGCTGCGGGCGCTGAAGAACCTGGGCATGCAGCTGTCGGCCATCACGGGGTCGCAGACCGACCGCATGACGCGCGACGACGGTTGGCGGCTGCTGACGATCGGCCGGCAGATCGAACGCCTGTCGGCCATGGCCGGGTTGTTGGGCGAACTGTTCCGGCGCAACGCGGTGCTGGGCGACAGCGGGTTCAATATCCTGCTGGACCTGTTCGACAGCAAGATCACCTACCGCGCCTATTACCCCGGCCGCCAGGAAGTTCCCGCGCTGCTGAACCTGCTGGTGCAGGAACCCGCCAACCCGCGTTCGATCGCCTGCGTGTTGAGCGTGCTGCGCAAAGAGGTGGCGCGCCTGCCCGCCACCGTGGCCGGCCCGGCGACCGACTTGCTGGGGTTGCTGCCTGCCGAAGGCGCCGGGGCGGCGCTCACGGCGTTGTGCCAGCAGACGCAGGGCCTGTATGCAGGCGTGCTGGCGCTGTGCGAACAGCTGGACGCCGCCGCCAGCGCGCTTTCCAACGAAATCAGCCGGCGCTATTTCAGCCATGCGGCCGGCTACGACCAGACGCTGTCGGCGTAATGGCCGCCACCCAGCCGACACCTTTGCCGCCATGAACTTGCCCGCTCCCGACCCCGCCGACACTCCCGCGCGCACCGCTGGCGTGACCTTGGGGGTGGACCATGAAACCGCCTACCGCTATGACTCGCCGGTGGAACTGGCGCACCACCTGGGCTATCTGCGTCCCTTGAGCGACGCGTGCCAGGTGGTGGAAGATTACGCATTGAGCGTCACGCCCGCGCCGTCCGACATCATCGAAACGCTCGACGGATTCGGCAACACGCGCTGCACCTTCGCGCTGGTGGCGCCCCATGAATCGCTGACGGTGCGGGCGACCAGCCGCGTCACGGTCCATGCCCGGTTCGAGGCCCTGGACCCCGCGACGGGGCTGCCCTGGGAGGCGGCCGCGCAACGCCTGCGCTATGACCCGGCCGTGCCGTTCGCGCCCGAGGTCGAATTCACCTTCCCGTCGACCTACGTGCCGCTGCATCCCGAGCTTCGGGAATACGCCTTGCTGTCGTTCACGCCGGGGCGGCCGGTGGCCGAGGCAGCGCTGGACCTGATGCACCGTATCCACGCCGACTTCAGCTACCGACCGGCGCATACGCAGGTGTCCACGCCCATCCTGCAGGCGTTCCAGGAGCGCATCGGGGTGTGCCAGGACTTTGCGCACGTGATGATCGGCTGCCTGCGCGCCATCGGCCTGCCGGCCCGCTACGTCAGCGGCTACCTGATGTCTCAGCCGCCGCCGGGAAAGCCGAGGTTGATCGGGGCGGATGCCTCGCACGCGTGGGTCTCGGTGCATTGCGCCGGGGTGCCGGGCAACGCGGGCTGGGTGGATCTGGACCCTACCAATGACGTGGTGCCGGGCACGGCGCACGTTATCCTGGCCTATGGCCGCGACTATGGCGACGTCACGCCCTTGCGCGGCGTGATCCGCGGCGGCGGCCACGAACTGGATGTGCGCGTGACGGTCGCGCCTATCGACGAATTTCCCTCCGGGACGGATGCATGAGCTATTTCTTCGACGCGATCAACCGCCAGCTGCGCGCCCCGAAACGCCAGCGCGTGCGGCATGCCCGCGCGAAGGCGTTTCAATGCATTTGCGGCCAGCCGATATTCTTTTCCAACACCGAATGCCTGAACTGCCACCGGCAATTGGGCTTCGACCCCAAGCGCGGCCACGTGCTGGCGCTGGACGAAGGCGCGACCCCCGGCACGTGGCGGGAATCGGGCAGGGCGCGCGGCAAGACTTACAAGCGTTGCGCGAATTTCACCCTGCCGGCCTTGTGCAATTGGCTGCTGCCGGCGCATTCGCCCGATGCGCTGTGCACCGCCTGCAACCTGAACCGCACCATTCCCGACTTGTCGGTGCCGGACAACGGCCCGCTGTGGTTCAAGGTGGAAGCCGCCAAGCGCCAGATGATCGCGCAACTGATGACGCTGGGCTTGCCGATCCGGCGTTCAGAGGAACCCGACGACGGCGGGCTGGCCTTCGACCTGCTGGCGCCCGGCGCCGACGGCGCGCCGCTGTTGACCGGGCATGCGCGGGGGCTGATCACCATCAACATCCTGGAGGCCGACGACGCCTACCGGGTGAAGGTGCGCGAAGACATGCGCGAACCGTACCGGACCCTGCTGGGCCATTTCCGCCATGAGATCGGCCACTATTACTGGGACCAGCTGATCGCGCGCGGCCCGTGGCTTGAACCGTTTCGCCAGGTGTTCGGCGACGAACAGGCCGATTACGCGCAAGCCCTGCAACGCAACTACGAACAGGGCCCGCCCGCGGACTGGGACCTGCACTTCATCAGCACGTATGCGTCCTGCCATCCCTGGGAGGACTGGGCCGAGACCTGGGCGCATTACCTGCACATGATGGATACGCTGGACACGGCCATCAGCTTCGGCGTCACGCGGATGTCGGTCGAGCAGTCTTACGAACCGTTCACCACGGCGTCGCTATACGACCCGCAAGACCCCGACGGGCAAGCCTTCCTGGATCTCGTCAACGCCTGGGTGGCGCTGACCGGGGTGTTGAACGAGCTGTCGCGCAGCATGGGGCAACGGGACTTTTACCCTTTCGTGCTGCCGGCGGAAGTGGTGGGCAAGCTTCAGTTCGTGCATCGAGTGGTGAAGGGGGCGTCGGCACAGGATGGAACGCGCGCGGGCTGACCCTGCAAAGCCACGGGTAAGCCATATAGGACGAACGTCGTCCCTAGCGATTGGCATAATATGCCAATGGGCATCTATACTGGGGGCGTTCTAATCGCAGGGAAGAATCACCATGCCGACACGCAATGTCGTCCTTAGCGAGCATCAGCATGATTTCGTGGAAACCTTGGTGCAGTCAGGGCGTTATCAGAACGCCAGTGAAGTGCTGCGCGAAGGGCTGCGTCTGATCGAGCAACGCGAACGCCTGGAAACAGCCAGGATCGACGCGCTTCGCGACGCAGCCGGCAAGGGATGGGCGGATATCGCCGCAGGTCGCTTTACGGATGTTGTCGATGATGAACTCGAAGACTTCATCGGGAAGCTTGGAGCGCAAGCTGCCAATCGGGCGAAGACCGCCAAGTGATTGTGAGCTATCGGCTGTCCAACGCGGCGCAGCATGACATCGTCGACATATTGACCTGGACCCAGGGGAATTTTGGCGATGCGGCCCGTCAACGTTATGGCGCCTTGCTTGTTGCCGCGATGCGCGATATTTCCGCCGCCCCAGAACGTGTTGGCAGCATCGCTCGGCCAGAGCTTGGCGCTGGTGTTCGATCCTGGCACTTGCGGCTGAGCCGCGAACGGGCGCGTACTGAGACCGGCATTGTGCAACGACCCAGGCATTTTCTGATTTATCGGATTGAGGCGCGCATAATCATCATTGGGCGAGTGCTGCATGATGTGATGGAACGGGAGCAGCAACTGGATTCCGGGAACTCGTGGATATAGCCAGGACGGCGCCAAATCAATCAGGCACCATCCTCATCCCCTCCCGGTAAGGCGCCTCTGCCGTCATCTGCGCCAGCACTTCCCGCAACATTGCCTGCACGATTTTCACGGCCTGCGTCATCGGGCGGCTGGAGGCCGTGGCGAGCATCAGTCGGGTGGACAGGCCCGGATGCGTGATGCGGCGGGCGATCAACTGGCCGGCAGCGACTTCCTTGATGACGGCGGGCAGCCCCAGCACGGTATGGGCCAGGCCTTCGACCACGATTTCCTTCATCAACTCCAGCGCGTCGATTTCAAAGGCCACGTTGAGCGGCATGTCCGCTTGCGTGGCGGCGTGCTCCAGCGTGCGGCGCAGGCCATGGTTGCGGGTCGGCAGCACCAGCGGCAGATCGCGTAATTGTTCGAAGTCGATGCACGCCATCGACCGCGCCGCAGGCGACAGGTTCTGCGGCGGCGACACGAGCGCCAGGTCCAGTTCGGCCAAGGGGTCCACCGCGATGTGCTGTGAACGCCGCGCGTCGTGCAGCACGGCGATGTCCACGCGGGCATTGGTCAGCCATTCGTGCACGTAGCCGCTGTAGCCCGTGATGATGTTCAGCTGGATGCGCGGGTGCCGCTTCCAGACCTCGGCCACCAGCCGCGTGCCCACCATGTGGCACAGCGTGGGCGTGAGTCCCAGCGTGACCTGGCCGGATGGCGACTTCTGGTCGTTGTGGAATTCGGTAACCACGTGGTCCATCTGCCGCAAGAGCGGGCGCAACCGGTCCAGCAGCTTTTCCCCGTCGGGCGTCAGCGATACGCCGCGGCCATTGCGGTAGAGCAGGGCGCAGCCGCATTCGTCTTCCAGCTTCCGGACCTGACGGCCCAGCGCCGACTGGGCGATGCCCAGCACGGAGGCCGCTTTTGAAAAGCTGCCCTGATCGGCGACGTGGATCAGGTTTTCGATCTTGCGTAAGTCCATCCCGGGTCGGCGCGCGGGGGCGCGCCGCTGTCTCCAGTGTGCGTTTCTTGTATATCTGATTGCCAGAGTATGCCTAGTCGGCCCCGGCTTGCCAATCTAGAATTTCCTGGACTCGACCCAGACTTCCAACCCTGAACCCAGACGCCGCCCATGACCGTATCCGCCGAATCGAACACGTCCTCCCACGCCTTGCTGAAGGTGTTCGCCGCCAATGGCCTCGACCGCGTTTTCGTGGTGCCGGGCGAGAGCTATCTGGGGGTGCTGGACGCCTTGCACGATTTCCCGCAGATCGACGTGGTGACCTGCCGCCACGAGAGCGGCGCGGCCTTCATGGCGGGCGCGGACGCGAGGCTGACCGGACGCCCTGGCGTGGCGATGGTGTCGCGCGGGCCCGGCGCGACCAATGCGTCCATCGGCGTGCATGCGGCGCAGCAGGATGCCGTGCCGATGATCTTGCTGATCGGACAGGTGCCGAAGAAGGACGTGCGCAAGGAAGCCTTCCAGGAGATCGATTACCAGAAGATGTTCGGCTCGATGGCCAAGTGGGTGGTCGAAGTGTCGGCGCCCGAGGACCTGGCCGCGGCGGCCTTCAAGGCCATCCGCGTCGCCACGTCCGGCACGCCGGGTCCGGTGGTGATGGTGGTGCCCGAAGACGTGCAGCAGGCGGCGGTGCCGCAGCCGGGGTGGGTCGCGGCGGCGGAAAGCCCCGCGCAGCCCGCGCCCGCCACGCTGGAACGCATCCACGGATTGCTGGCGCAGGCGCGCCGGCCCTTGATCATTGCGGGTGGCGCATTCAACCGGCCCGATGGGCGCTGTGCGCTGCGCCGGTTGGCCGAACGGCATACGGTGCCGGTGGCGGTGTCGTTCCGCCAGCACGACCTCTTTCCCAACACGCATGCGCTCTACGCCGGGGACCTGGACCTGGCGACGCCCGCCGCCCAGGTCGCGGCCTTCGATTCCAGCGATTTGATCCTGGCCCTGGGCACGCGCCTGGGCGACATCACGACGCAGGGCTACGGGTTCCCGGCCCACCCCAAGCCGGCGCAGGCGCTGGTGCACTGCTATCCCGACCCGCACATCGTGAACCAGCATTTCGCGGCGGATGTCGGCCTGGTGGCGGACCCGGCGGCGACCGCGCACGCCTTGGCCCATCTGCCGGCGACCGGCAGCGGCCTGGCGCGGGACGATTGGGCGGCGTCGCTGCGCGCCATCCAGCAGCGCACCGCCGCCTGGCCGGAGCCGGCCGCCGACGACGGCGTGCCCTTCGTGTCGGTGGTGCGCGCGCTGACGCGCCAGACGCCCAACGACGTGGCGATCTGCCTGGACGCGGGCACCTTCGCCGCGCCCGTGTACCGGCACTTTCCTTTCGTCTATCCGCAACGGTTGATGGCGTCGCAATCCGGCGCCATGGGCTACGGCACGCCGGCCGCGGTCGCGACGCAGCTGCGCCACCCCGACCGCAAGGTGGTATGCCTGGTCGGCGACGGCGGCTTCATGATGACGGGCAACGAAATGGCCGCCGCCGCCGAACGCGGGCTGCCCATCCTCTTCATCGTGTCCAACAACAATTGCTACGGTTCGATCCGCCTGCACCAGGCGCGCACGTATCCGGGGCGTTATGTGGGCACGAACCTGTCCAGCCCCGACTTCACGATGATGGCGCGCGCCTTCGGCATGCAGGCCGAGTATCTGACCCGCGAGGACCAGCTGGATGCCGCGATCGCGCGCGGCCTGGCGTCGGAACGCCCGTATTTTCTGGAGGTGCGGACCAGCCTGGCGGCCATCCTGCCGGCAGGCGCCAGCCACGCGGCGGGCGTGGACTTGCTGCCGCGCGGCGAATAGGCCCGCGCGGCGGATCCCGGTCAGTCCTTGTAGCCGGGGTCCTTGCGGTCCATCAGGCGTAGCATGGCGGGCCATTCCAGTTCGCCGAAGGGGCGGCGCGTCGTGGGCTGGTACAGGTGCCAGGTCTTTTCAATGACCTCTGGCGGCGGCAGGCAGAGTTCCCGGTTGGCGCTCAACGCGTCCACCTGCGCCTTGCACGCCATTTCCAGCCAGTACAGCGTATTGAACGCCTGGGCGATGCTGGGCCCGACGGCAAGCAGGCCGTGGTTGCGCAGGATCATCGCATCGGACGCGCCCAGGTCCGCCACCAGCCGTTCGCGCTCGTCCAGGTCGATCGCCACGCTTTCGTAGTCGTGATACGGGATCTTGGCAAAGCGCATGGCGGTCTGTGTCAGCGGCAACAGGCCGCACTTCAGGGCCGATACCGCCATGCCCGCGCGGGTGTGCGTGTGGATCACGCACTCCACGTCGTGGCGCGCGCCGTGCACCGCGCTGTGGATCACATAGCCGGCCGCGTTGATGCCGTAGCCCGTGGACGACGGGCCAAGGACATTGCCGGCCAGGTCGATCTTGACCAGGCTGGACGCCGTGATCTCGTCATACATCATGCCGTAGGGGTTGATCAGCAGGTGATTCTCGGTGCCGGGGATGCGCGCGGTGATGTGGTTGTAGATCAGGTCGCTCATCCCGAAGTGCGACACCAACCGGTAGCAGGCGGCCAGTTGGATGCGGGTGTCGCGTTCCTGCGGGCTCATGTCGGCGCTAGCGTGCATGGTCGTCGTGTCCTGTTCAGTCGGTGGCTTTGACATTGAAGTCGCGGACGATGGCGCCCCACGATTCGTATTCGTTCTTCATCATGGCGCCGAAGGCGGCCGGCGTGGGCGTGGTGCGGACCTGGGCGCCCAGGTCGCCCAGGCGCTCGCGCACCGTCGCGTCGGCCAGCACGGCGTTCATTTCGCGGGCCAGCCGGTCCTGGATGGCGGGCGGGATGCCGGCTGGCGCGATCAGGCCCAGCCAGGCGCCCATGTCGAAACCGGGAAAGCCCTGTTCAGCCACGGTCGGCACGTCGGGCAGCATCGCCACGCGCTCCGGCGTGCTGACAGCAAGGGCCTTGAGGCGGCCGGACTTCACCATGGCCAGCGACGACACCATGGTGTCGAAGGTCGCCGTGGTGCGGCCGCCGACGATGTCGGTCTGCGCCTGGCTGCTGCCTTTGTAGGGCACGTGCACCATGGCGGCGCCGGCCTTGGACAGCAGCACCGCCGTCACCAGATGGCTGGTCGTGCCGATGCCGGTGGTGGCGTAGGTGAGCTGATCGGGCTTGGCCTTGGCCGCAGCCAGAAAATCCTTCAGGTTAGCGGCAGGATTGTCGGGGCTGACGACGAACAGGTACGGCAGCCACGTGATCAGGCCGATGGGCGCGAAATCCTTGCGGGCGTCGTAGTTCAGATTGGGATAGACGTGGGGGTTGATCGCCTGCGGGGCGGAGGCGCCGATCATCAGCGTGTAGCCGTCAGGCTTGGCGCGGGCGCCCAGGCCGGCGGCGATGGAGCCGCCCGCGCCGGGCTTGTTTTCGACGATGAATTGCTGGCCCATGCGCTGAGCCAGGCGCTCGCTCAGCATCCGGGCGACGGTATCGGTGGCCGTGCCGGGCGGGAAGCCGACCAGTATCGTGACCGGCTTGGCGGGGTAGGCGGCGTCCTGGGCCTGCGCGGCGGCATTGACGGCCCACAGCGGGGCGGCGGTCGCCAGCGCCAACGCGGCGGCAAGCCGGCGCCGGTGTGCAAAGGCAAGGACGGGGGCATTGCGCATGGTTGTCTCCTGTCATGTTTTTCATGGCGGGAGCGCGCTGGCGCCGGCCCGCATCGGGGCCGGCTCCTCATCCTGCCCCAATGCCGTCCAAGGTGGCACAAGGGGCTGGCGCCTTCAATGGCCTGGGCGGCCAAGCAGATAGCGCGAAACGGCAAGGGCGAGGCACATGCCGTGCCCCGGATGCCTGCCGCCTTACACCGTCAGGCTGATCCAGGTGGTCTTCAGGTCCGAATACTTGTCGAGCGCGTGCAGGGACTTGTCGCGGCCGAAGCCCGATTGCTTGACGCCGCCGAAGGGCACCGTGATGTCGCCGTCGGCGTAGCAGTTGACCCAGACGAGGCCCGCGCGCAGGCGGCGCGACAGCCGGTGCGCCCGCGACAGGTTCGACGTCCACAGGCCGGCGCCCAGTCCATAGACCGAATCATTGGCCAGACGGACGGCATCGTCCTCGGTGGCAAAGCGCTGGGCCGCCAGCACGGGGCCGAAGATCTCTTCACGCACCAGGGCGGAATCCTGGCTGGCGCAATCGAAGATGGTGGGTTCGATGTAGTAGCCGCCCGTGGCGGTGCGGGCCTGATTGCCGCCGATCCGCAGGCTGGCGCCGTCGGCCCGGCCGGCGGCTATGCGCGCCAGCACGCCTTGCATCTGGCGTTCGTCCACCATGGCGCCCATGGCGGTGGCCGGGTCCAGCGGATCGCCGGGCTGCAGGCCGGTGGCGTAGGCGGCCACCTTGTCCATGAAGGCGTCATAGATGCCGTCCTGCACATACAGGCGCGATCCCGCGATGCAGACTTCTCCCTGGTTCGAAAAGATGCCCAGCGCGGCGGCCTGGGCCGCGCGGTCCAGGTCGGGGCAGTCGTCGAACACGATGTGGGGCGACTTGCCGCCGCACTCCAGCCAGACGCGCTTCAAGTTCGATTCGCCGGAGTAGGTCATGAACCGCTTGCCCGTGGCGGTGGATCCCGTGAAGGCCACGCAATCCACGTCCGGGTGCAGGCCCAGGGCCTGGCCGGCCACCGCGCCCAGGCCGGGCACGACGCTGAAGACGCCCGCGGGGATGCCGGCCTCTTCGGCCAGCGCCGCCAGCCGGATGGACGACAGCGAGGCTTGTTCGGCCGGTTTCAGGATGACGCAGTTGCCGGCGGCCAGCGCAGGCGCGACCTTCCAGGCGGCCATCATCAGCGGGTAGTTCCAAGGCACCACGGCCGCCACCACGCCCAGCGGTTCGCGGGTGATGGTGGCCAGCGCGTCGGGGCCGGTCGGCGCGATCTCGTCGTAGATCTTGTCGATGGCCTCGGCGTACCAGGCGTAGCAGCGGGCGGTTTCCGGCACGTCGAAGGCCAGCGCGTCGCGGATGGGCTTGCCCATGTCCAGCGTTTCCAGCAGCGCGAGTTCTTCCGTGTGCTGGCCGATCAGGGCGGCCAGGCGCAGCAGGCGTTCCTTGCGCTGGCGGGGCGACAGGCCGCTCCAGACGCCGGCCTCGAAGGCGCGGCGCGCGGCCTGCACGGCGCGGTCCACGTCGGCCTGGCCGCAGGCGGCCACGTCCGCCAGCTTGCGGCCGTCGATGGGGCTGGACGCGGGAAACGTCGCGCCGTCGGCGGCGTCGCAATAGGCGCCGTCGATGTAGGCCTGTCCTTTGAAGCGCAGTTCGGCGGCGCGGGCGTGCCAGTAGGCTGAATCGTGGTGGCTCATGCTTGCTCTCCGGGGTGGTTGGCGCGCGCGACCATGGCGTCCAGCAGCACGTTGCAGCCGGCTTCCAGGTCCGTGGGCTTGGCGTCTTCGATCTCGTTGTGGCTCACGCCGTCCTTGCACGGCACGAAGATCATGGCGGTGGGCGTGACGCTGGCCATGTAGACGGCGTCATGGCCGGCGCCCGTCACGATATCCATGGCGGCCAGCCCGCGGCGCACGGCGCCGTCGCGCACCTTGCCGATCAGGTCCGGGTCGAACGGAGTGGGCGGGAAGTACTGCACCTGCTTGACGTCCACCGTCACGCCGTGGCGCGCGGCCACGTCCGTGCAGGTGGCGAGCCAGCGCGCATCCATCTGCGTCAGGGTGGCCTCTTCTTCATGGCGCAGGTCGACGGTGAAGCGCACCTGGCCGGGGATGACGTTGCGCGAGCCCGGGTGCGCGTGGATCTCGCCGACGGTGCCGCGGCCGTGGGGCTGATGGTCGTTGGCGATGCCCACGACCGATTGCAGCAGGAAGGTGGCGGCGTACAGGGCGTCCTTGCGGATCGGCATCGGGGTCGGGCCGGCGTGCATTTCCATGCCGGTCACGACCACGTCGTACCAGCGCACGCCCAGCGAACCCGTCACGACGCCGACCACTTTTTCTTCATGCTCCAGGATCGGGCCTTGTTCGATGTGTGCCTCGAAATACGCGCCCACCGGGCGTCCGCCCACGGCGTCCGGGCCGGCGTAGCCGATGGCGGCCAGCTCGTCGGCGACCGACTTGCCGTCGTGGTCGCGGGCGGCGAGCGCCACTTCCAGCGGGAATTTGCCGGCGAAGACGCCCGAGCCCATCATCACGGGCAGAAAGCGGGAGCCTTCCTCGTTGGTCCAGATGGCCACTTCCAGCGGCGCCTCGGTGACGACGCCGTGGTCGTTCAGGCTGCGCATGACTTCCAGCCCGGCCAGCACGCCGTAGCAGCCGTCGAACTTGCCGCCGGTGGGCTGGGTGTCGATGTGGCTGCCGGTCATGACGGGCGGCAGATCGTTGTTGCGGCCGGCGCGGCGGGCGAAGATATTGCCCACCTGGTCCACGCGCAGCGTCATGCCCGCCTCGCGCATCCAGCCGGTGACCAGATCGCGGCCCTGGCCGTCCAGCGCGGTCAGCGCCAGGCGGCAGTTGCCGCCCTTGGGGGTGGCGCCGATCTGCGCCAGATCCATCAGCGACTGCCACAGCCGCTGCCCGTTGATTGATATCGTCGTCGTCATCGTCGTATGTCCTGGTTCAATGTCCGCTGCGGGCGATGCGGGCCTGGGCGGCTTCGCGGATGCCCATCAGCGTTTCGCCCGGCGCGATGCCGTTGGCGTCGTAGCGGATTTCAAGCAGCGCGGGCAAGCTGTGTTCCTGGGCGAAGGCCAGCGCGCGTTCGAAGGCGGGACCGAAGTCGGCCGTGTTCTCGACGGCTTCGCCATAGCCGCCGTAGCCGCGGATGATCTGCGTGAAGTCCGGGTTCTCGAAGCCCAGCGCGATCGTGCGCGCGGGGAATTCGCGTTCCTGGTGGGCGCGGATGGTGCCCCAGATGCCGTTGTTGAACACCAGCACCACCACGCCCAGCTTGTACTGCAGGGCCACGCCGAGCTCCTGCATGTTCATCTGGAAGCAGCCGTCGCCGGCATAGCAGACGACGGTGCGCGCGCGGTCTTCCAGCTTGGCGGAAATGGCGGCCGGCAGGCCGTAGCCCATCGAGCCGACGGTGGGGGTCAGGCTGGTGCCCGGGCCCGCGTAGCGGCGGTAGCGGTGCGGGTAGAGCGCGTAGTTGCCCGCGCCCACGGTGATGCAGGCGTCGGCGGGAATGTGCGCGTCGACATAGGCGGCGGCCGCGTCCAGGCTCATGGGGCCTGGCGACGGCAGCGGCGCCAGGCTGTCGGTGAGTTCCTGGTGCGCGGCGCGCACGGTGTCGCCGCGCGGCGCGGCGTGGCCGGAGGCCAGCGTGGCGACGCTGGCGGCAAAGCTGGCGACGTCGGCCACGATGGCCTGCGTGGGCGAGAACACGCGGCCCAGCTCGGCGGCGTCGGGGTAGACGTGAATCAGCTTCTGGCGCGGCAGCGGGCTTTCAATGACGGTATAGCCCTCGGTGGTGGCTTCGCCCAGGCGGGTGCCCACGGCCAGCACCAGATCGGCGTCGCGCAGGCGTTGGCGCAGCGCGGGCGTCATGGCCCAGCCCACGTGGCCGGCGGCGTTGGGATGGCGCTGGTCAAAACATTCCAGGCGGCGCCAGGCGGTGCCGACCGGCAGTTCGAAGCGCTCGGCGAAGCCGGCGATCTGGTCGATGGCGGTCTGATGCCAGCCGTTGCCGCCCAGCAGCAGGAAGGGGCGTTCCGCCGCATCCAGCAACTGCGTCATGCGGGCCAGGTCGGCGGCGCCGGGGTGGCTGTGCACGCGCGGGTAGCGCGGCAGATCCGCCACGCGGGCGGTGCCCCACAACGTGTCTTCCGGCAGCGCCAGCACGACCGGGCCGGGGCGGCCGCTGGTGGCCACCGCGAAGGCGCGGGAAATGTATTCGGGGATGCGGTCGGTGCGGTCGATCTGCGCGACCCACTTGGCCATCTGGCCGAACATGCGGCGGTAGTCGATTTCCTGGAACGCTTCGCGCTCCATGAAGTCGTTGCCGACCTGGCCCACGAACAGGATCATCGGCGTGGAGTCCTGGTAGGCGGTGTGCACGCCGATGCTGGCGTTGGTGGCGCCCGGGCCGCGCGTCACGAAGCAGATGCCGGGCTCGCCGGTCAGCTTGCCGTAGGCTTCGGCCATATAGGCCGCGCCGCTCTCCTGGCGGCAGACGATCGGCTCGATGGCATCGGTGTGCTCGTTCAGGGCGTCGATGCAGGGCAGATAGCTTTCGCCGGGAATCATGAATACGCGGCGCGCGCCATGGATGCGCAATTGCTGCATCAGGATCTGACCGCCATTGCGTTCGGGTAAAGCGGCTGACGTCATGCGGAGTCTCCTTGTTGCGGGACGGCCTGCGCACGGCGCTCGGCGGCCCATCGTTCGAATTGGTCGTGGCGCGCCAGCAGGCGGCGCGCGGTGTTGTAAACGGGGGGATCGATGCGTTCGGCATCGTGGCGCCCGGCGCGCTGGGCGTCGAAACGGGCCACGCAGTCGCGGGCGGCGTCGATCTCGTCGGCGGCCGGCGTGAACACCGCATGGATCAGCGGCACCTGTTCGGCCACGGTCGCGCACTTGGACTTCAGGCCCAGGCGGCGCGCCCAGCGCAGGTCGGTTTCCAGCGCGGGCAGGTCGCGGTAATTGAACGGGCAGTCGATCGGCACGCAGCCGGCCGCGGTGCAGTCCACCAGGAAGCGGGCGCGCACGGCGTGCAGTTCGATGCCGTCCTTGCCGCGTTCGGCGCCCAGGCTGGCCGTCAGGTCCTCGGCGGCCAGCAGGCAGGCGGACACGCGCGGGCTGGCGGTCAGGATGTCGTAGGCGCGCACCAGACCCAGCGCCGACTCCAGCGTCGGCACGATCTCGGTGCTGCCGGGCGGCAGGCCCAGTTCGGCTTCAAGGGCGGTGATGGCCTGGTCCAGCGCGGCGATCTGGGCGGCGCTTTCGGCATGCGGCAGGAACACCGCATCCGGTGCGCCCGGCATCACGCCGCGCAGGTCGGCCATGCCATCGTCTTCCAGCTTGTTGATGCGCACGGCCGCCACCACGCCCTGGGCGCGGCATTCGGCAAACAGGGCGGCGATGCGCGGGCGCGCCGCCGGGCGTTCGACCTTGGCGGTGAATTCCTCCAGGTCGGCGACCAGCGCATCGGTGCCGCTGGCCAGGCCCGCGGCCTGGGCGGCGGCGTCCAGGCCCGGCACGAACATCCAGCTGCGGCGCAGCGCCGCGGGGCGGCGGTGAGAGGGGGAGTGGGTCATTGCACGTGCCTCGGCAGGAACAGCACCAGTTCAGGGACAAAGGTCAGCAGCAGCATGACGGCGGTCATCGCCAGCATCATCCACGACAGCGGACGCAAGGTCTGCATCATGTTGATGCCGCCGATCTTGCATGCGGCCATCAGGTCGACGCCGACCGGCGGCGTATTGGCGCCGATCGCCATGTTGATGGACAGCAGGATGCCGAAATGCACCGGGTCGATGTTGTAGTGTGCCAGCACGGGCATCACGACGGGGGCCACGATGATGATGACCGGAATCGCCTCCATGAACGTGCCCAGCAGCAGCAGGACCACCGTCAGCACCAGCAGCACGGCGGTCTTGCTGTCGGTCCATTCCACCAGCAGGGTGGACAGCGCCTGCGGCACCTGTTCGGCCACCAGCACCCAGGCGAACAGGCCCGAGGCGCCGATGATCAGCAGGATGGACGCGCTGCTTTCGCCGGTGGACTTCAGGTTGTCCCACAGTGACTTCAGGCTGAGCGTGCGGTACCAGAAGAAGCCGATCAGCAAGGCGTAGACGATGGCGCTGGAGGCGGCTTCGGTGGCGGTGAAGATGCCGAAGCGGATGCCGCCGATGATCAGCACCGGCACCATCAGCGCCGGCAGGGCGTCGATGGCCGCGGCGCGCAGCTCGCCCCACGAGAACGGCTGGCCGCCGGCCCAGTTGTGCTTGCGCGACTGCCAGATGGCCACGCCGATCAGCGACAGGCCCAGCAGGATGCCCGGGATGATGCCGGCCACGAACAGCTTGCCCACCGAGGTGTCGGTGATGGTGCCGTACACGATCAGCACGATGCTGGGCGGGATGATGGTGGAGGTGGCGCCGGCGCTGCCGACCAGCGCGCAGGAAAAGCCCTTGTCGTAGCCGCTGCGCGCCATCGCCGGCAGCAGCAGGCTGCCGATGGCCACTACGTCGGCTACGCCGGACCCGGACAGCGCCCCGAACATCAGGCAGGCCAGCACGGCCACGACCGCCAGGCCGCCCTTGATGTCGCCGACGATGGCGGCGCACAGGCGCACGATGCGCTGGGTGAGGCCCGCGCCGTTCATCAACTGGGCGGCCAGGATGAAGAGCGGGATCGCCAGCAGCGTGAAGCTGTCCAGCCCCACGACGTACTGCTGCGCCGCGACCATCATGGGCGCGGAGTCGTAGATCGCCAGATAGGCCAGGCAGGACAGCACCAGGCCGAAGGCGATGGGCATGTCGATCAGCACCGTGATCGTGAACACGCCCATCAGGAAAATTGCACCCGAAGACATCTTGTTATTCCTTTGCCGCGGCGGGGGCGGGAGAGAACAGTTGCGCCAGATGCACCACCACGGTGATGGCGCAGGCGAACGGCAGCGCCAGGTAGACCGTGCCGGCGGACACGTCCAGCGCGGGCAGCGTCTGGTCCATCGTCAGCTCGGCCAGTTGCCAGCCGGCGTAGCCCAGCGCGACCAGCCCGACGATGACCAGCGCCTGGTTGATGCGCTCGAACACGTTCAGCACGCGCGGGCTGCGCACCACGAAGGGCAGCAGGCCGGCCATCAGGTGCGACCGCTCGTAGCTGCAGGCGACCCCGCCGATGAAGGCGGACCACACCAGCACCAGACGCGGCAGTTCCTCGGCCCAATGGGGCGTGGTGTGCGTGACGAAGCGGGCGAACACCACATAAGTGATCAGGATCGCCAGCAAGGCCACCGCCAGGGCGGCGAAGGCCTTGCTGATGCCCGACAGGATGGCGGACAGTCGGTTCAGCATTACTGGGCCTCGCGGTACTTCTGCACGATCGCCATCAGCTCGGGGCCGTAGGTGACCGAATAAGTCTTCCAGACCGGCTGCACGGCGGCGGCGAACGCGGTCTTGTCGACCTCGTTGACCTGCATGCCTTTCTCTTTGAGCTGCGCCACGAACTGCTGGTCGCCGTCGGTGATCATCTTGCGCTGGGCGTCGCGCCATTTGTCCGCGGCGGCTTGCACGATCTTCTTGTCGTCGGCCGAGAGGCGGTTCCAGACCGGCTTGGAGATGATCAGGTTGGCCGGGCCCCAGACGTGGCCGGTCAGCGACAGGTACTTCTGCACTTCGAAGAACGACGAGGTGTAGATGATGGACAGCGGATTTTCCTGGGCGTCGAACACCTTTTGCTGCAACGCCGAATACAGCTCGCCGAACGCCAGCGGGGCGGGGTTGGCGCCCAGCGCGGTGAAGGTGTCCAGGCGCATCTTGTCGGGCGTGACGCGGGTCTTCAGCCCGGTCAGGTCGGCGGGCTTGGCGACGGGGCCGCGGTTGTTGGTCACGTGGCGAAAGCCGTTTTCCCACCAGGAAATGATGGTCAGGTTCTTCTTGTCGGCCAGCTTGGCCAGGGCCTCGCCCAGTTCGCCGTCAAATGCCTTGTAGGCTTGCTGCGAGGTCGACCACGTATAGGGCAGTTCCACCACGCCGAACTTGGGTTCGATCGGTTGCAGGGAACCCGAGCCGATGATGGCCGCGCCCTGGCTGCCGATCTGAAGGCCTTCCAGCATGGTTTTCTCGTTGCCCAGCTGGCCGCTGGGGAACAGGATGAAGTTGACGCGGCCCGCGGTCTTTTCCTTGACCTCGGCGGCGAAGCCCTCGGCCGCCTTGTTCCAGCTGTGGCTGGGGGCCAGCACGTGGCCCAGCTTGATGTCCAACGCGTGGGCGGACAGTGGCGCCAGGCCCGCCATGGCGAGCAGGGCGCCGCCGAGCAGGGCGTTGAGTTTCTTAGTGGCGTGGATCATGGGATAGCTCCGGATGCGAAAGTAGGGGATGGATAAGGGGGAGATCGGCGGCGGGGGGCGGCCCCGCTCAGTAGGATTGCGCCCGCATGGATGCGGGGTGGCCGGGCAAAGGGATGCGGGCGCCCGTGTCGGTCAGGCCGTCGTCGCCCACGGCCAGCACCTGGAGCGTCGCATCCAGGAAATTGCCCACGTACAGGTAGCGGCTGTCGGGGCTGAACGCCACGCCCTCGGGCAGCGCGCCGACCTCGACCGCGCCCGCGCGCGTGACGCGTTGGCCATCGATGCGCAACAGCACGATCTGGCCGCGTGGATGGTGGAACCATTCGGAAGACGGGTTGTTCGACCCCTGCACGATGGCGACGGCGGCATGACGGCCGTCGGGGCTGATCGCGATGCCCTCGGGGCCGTCTTCGACCATCACGCGGTCGATGACGCGGGGCGGGGTGGCAAGCAGGTCGACCACGCTGACGGAATCCGCATGGCCGTCCGACGCCGTCGGGCTGCCCATGTCCACCACCAGCGCCAGCGCGCCGTCCGGCGACACGACGAGATTGAAGGGCACCAGACCGGTGGTCAGGTCTTCGGCCGGGTCATGCGTGACGCGCGGGGCGGGTCCGCTTTCATCGATGTGCAGCACGCCCAGGCGGTGCGTGTCGGTCTTGACGACAAAGGCGCGGCGGCCGTCGGCGGAAAACGAGACGGCGACGACGGGCGTGCCCACGTCCACGTCGCCGCAGGCTTCGACCCGGCCATCGGCGATCTTCAAAACGGACACGGAGCGGCCGGCCTTGTTGGCGACCAATGCAAGCGTGCCCGCGCGGTTGATCGACAGGCCGGACGGCTGCAAGCCGATCTGCAGCGTTTGCGCCAAGGCCGGCGGACTGGTGGCCAGATCGATCACGTGCAGGTCGCGGCCGGGGGCCGGCTGCCACCCGGCGCCGTCGGCGCGTTCTGCCCAGGCCATGGAGTCGGCAATCAACGCCAGCCGCTGATCCGGGGTCACGGCCAGGTTGACCGGCGGGCCGAACAGCGAATTGGGCAGAGGCAGGGTCGCGACCAGCACGGGCGCGGCAGGACTGGCTGCGGCATCGAAGATGCTGAGCGTGTCGCGCCCCGGCGCCAGGAAGCGGATGCGGCCGTCGTCCCAGGTGACTTTCTCGTCGTTGCCGACCAGCAGGAAGTGGGGCGTCGGGGTCATGCCGCCAGCTCCTGGACTTGCGGCACGGCCAGCGTGGCGCCGATCAACTGCCGCGTATAGGGGTGGGCGGGCGAGAAATACACCTGGTCCGCGTCGCCGCGTTCGACCACGCGGCCGCCTTGCAGCACCACGATCTTGTCAGCGATGTGCTGCACGACCGCCAGGTTGTGGCTGATGAACAGATAGCCCAGGCCGCGTTCGCGCTGCAATTGCATCAGCAGGTTCAGGATCTGCGCCTGCACGGAGACGTCCAGCGCGGACGTGGGCTCGTCGCAGATCAGCAACTGGGGCTCCAGCATCAGCGCGCGGGCGATGGCCACGCGCTGGCGCTGCCCGCCCGAGAGCTCGCGCGGATAGCGGGCCGCGAATGCCGGCACCAATCCCACGGCGTCCATCATCCGGCGCACGGCCGCGGCTTGAGCGGACGCGTCGCCCATGCCATGGACCCGCAGCGGCGCGGTCAGGATCTCGTTGATGGTGCGGCGCGGGTTCAGCGAGGAGTACGGGTCCTGGAACACCATCTGGATGCGGCGGGCTCGGGCGCGCGCCGGCATGGCGACCAGCGGCTGGCCGTCCAGCAGCGCCTGGCCCTGGGTCGGGGCCAGCAGGCCCAGCATCAGTTTGGCGATCGTGGACTTGCCGCTGCCGGACTCGCCGACCAGGCCGATGGTCTGGCCGGCGGGCACATGCAGGTCGATGTCGTGCAGGATGCGCGGCGCGGGGCGGCGCGACAAAAGGCTGGCGCGGCCATACTGGAAGCACAGGCCGTTCAGGCTGATGCTGGCGGGTGTCGGTTTCATGCCGGGGCTCCAAGACGCATGGCGCCGGGTTTGACGCAGAGGCAACGGTGCCCGCCCTGCACGCGCGCGGTGATGGGCTGCGCGCAACGCGCTTCGGCCACCGGGCAGCGCTCGCGGAACGCGCATCCCCGGATGGCCGTATCCAGCGACGGCACGGCGCCGGCAATGGTGGGCAGGTCAGAGTGCGGCGCGGTGCGGCCGGGCTGGGGAATGCAGTTCAGCAGCATGGCGGTATAGGGATGGCTGGGATGCTCCAGTACCTCGCGCACGCTGCCGCCTTCGACGATGTCGCCCGCGTACATGACGATGACGTGGTCGGCGACGCGCGCGACCAGCCCCATGTCGTGGGAAATGAACACCATCCCCAAGCCGAATTCCGTCTGGATGTCGCGCAGCAGGTCCAGCAGATCGGCCTGCACCGTCACGTCCAGCGCCGTGGTGGGTTCGTCGGCGATCAGCAGTTCCGGCCCGCACATCAGCGCCATGGCGATCATCACGCGCTGGCGCAGGCCGCCCGACAACTCAAAGGGAAACTGCTTCATGCGGTCTTGCGGGTTGGTGATGCCGACCCGGCGCAGCAGGTATTCGGCGCGCTCGACGGCTTGCCGGCGGCTGACGCGCTTGTGCCGGCGCAGCACGTCGACCAGCTGCGTGCCGATCGGAAACACCGGATTCAGCGACGTCATGGGATCCTGGAAGATCATCGCGATGCGCGCGCCGCGCAGCGCCGCCAGGTCGCGCGGCTTAAGCCGGGACAGGTCCTGGCCGGCGAATTCCAGCGTCGCCACGCGACGGCGCGCGGCGGCAGGCAGCAGATCCAGCAGCGCCAGGGCCGTCAAGGATTTGCCGCAGCCCGACTCGCCGACGATGCATAGCGTCTTGCCGCGTTCCAGGCTGAAGTCCACCGCGCGCACGACGTGCTTGGTGTGCGTGGGGGTGTGGATGTCGATGTGCAGGCCCTGGACCTGCAGGAGGGGGGAGCCGGTCGGCGTCATGGCGTCAGCCCTTCTTCATTTGGATGGCGCGCAGCGTCTCGCCCGCGCGGTTCACGCACAGGACCAGCACGAACAGCACGATGCTGGGGATCACCACCAGGGACGGCTGGAACAGCATGTTTTCCTTGCCCTCGGCGATCATCAGGCCCAGCGACGGCATCGGGGCCGGCACGCCCAGGCCCAGGAACGACAGCGAGGCTTCCAGCGTGATCGCCATGGCGGCGTCCACCGTGCCGATGATGAGCAGGTTGCCGACCAGGTTGGGCAGGATGTCGCGCCAGATGATCTGCAGATGCGTGCAGCCTTGCAGGCGCGACGCGGTGACGAATTCGGCGTTGCGCAGGCCTGCGGCCATGGTGCGCGCGACCAGCGCGTAGCGCTCCCACAGCAGCAGGCCCAGCACCAGCACCACCACAGTCAGGGACGCGCCCACCACCGACACTACGGCCAGCGCCACCAGGATGATCGGCAGCGCCAGGCGCGCGGTGATCAGGAACGACACGACGCGGTCCACGGCGCCGCCGAAGTAGCCGGCCACGACGCCCAGCGTCGTGCCGATCAGTCCGCCCATCAGGGCGACCGACAGGCCGATCAGCGCCGAGACGCGCACGCCGTACAGGGCGCGGGCCAGCACGTCGCGGCCCAGCTGGTCGGTGCCCAGGATGTGGTTCCAGTCGCCGCCTTCGCCCCAGACGGGCTCTTGCAGCCGGGCCAGCAGGTCTTGCGAGTACGGGTCATGCGCAATCAGGTAGGGGCCGATCAGGCCGGCCAGCACCAGCAATGCCAGCACGGCCAGGCCGAAGCCGCGGCCGGCGCGGGCCAGGCGGTCGCCGCGCGGCGCGGCGGGCAGGGAGGAAAACAGAACAGTGCTCATGAGGCGGCTCGCACGCGGGGGTCCAGCCAACCGTTGATCAGGTCGGCGGCCAGGGTCAGGACGATGTAGATCAGCGCGAAGATCAGGATCAGCGCCTGCATCGTGGGGAAGTCGCCGCGCAGGATGGACGTCCAGGCCAGCAGCCCGGCGCCATTGATGGCGAACACGGTTTCGATGACGACGGAGCCGGCCAGCAAGGTGCCCATCTGCGCGGCGGCCAGCGACACCAGCGGCCGCAAGGCGTTGCGCAGCGCGTACTTCAAGACCACGCTGGGGCCTGCCAGGCCCATGGCGCGGGCGGTGCGGATGTAGTCGGTGGCCAGCACGGTCTCCATCTCGGATTTCATCAGGCGCAGCATCGCGGGCATCGCGAAAAGCCCCAGTGCGACGACGGGCATCACGTAGTGCTTCCAGCTGTCGAACCCCGAGGCCGGCAGCCATTGGTTGCGCACGCTGAAGACGATGATCAGCAGGAACGCCAGGCAGAACGGCGGCATCGCCTGCGCGCAGGCAGACAGCAGCATGGTGGCGCGGTCGGCGAGCGAGCCCTTGCGCAATCCCGCCAGCACGCCCAGCGGAATCGCCAGCAGCAGCGCGAACGCCATCGCGGCCAAGCCGAGTTTTGCGGTGGCGGGGAAGTGCTGGCTCAGCAGTTCGGCCACCGGGCGGCTGAAGTACAGGCTGTCGCCGAAATCGCCGTGCACGACCCCGGCGAGCCAACGGCCATACTGCACCAGGATCGGGTCGGAAAAGCCGTGCTGCGCCGACAGGCGGGCGGCGTCGGCCGCGCTGCCTTCACCGGCCAGGCGCGCCGCCGGGTTGCCGGAGGCGAACACCAGCGAGAAGCTGATCAGCGACACGAACACCACCAGCAAGGCGGCGACCAGCAAGCGGCGAAACAGGAATGCAATCATGGGTCAACCTTTGTTGCGGTGCGCCAGCGCACCGGCGCGCGCCGCCCGGCCGGGACGCCGAAGCGCCCCGGCCGGACAGGCAATCAAGCGGCGCGTCGGCCGTCCGGATCAGTTCCAGGAGGCCTTGTAGAAACGCGGGAACTCGTCGCCGTCGACCGAGAAGTTCAGGTCCTTGGCCTGCACGGCGTTCAGCGAGTGGTTCCACAGCGGCACCCAGTACGCCTGGTCGGCCACGATCTTCTGCGCGGCCGCGTAGTTCTTGGCGCGCAGCTCGCGGTCAACCGACGTGTCGGCCGCTTCCAGATACTTGATGACCTCGGGGTTGCGGGCCTGGTCGTCCGGACCGCCGCGGAAGAAGTTGCTGGTGGACAGCGCCGCGTCCGCGATGCCGTACGAACCCCAGTTGGACGACAGCATGGCGATCTTGCCGTCGCGCCAGTTGGTCATGGCGGTGCCGTACTGCTGTTCGACCAGGTTCAGCTTGATGCCGGCCTGCGCCATCTGGGCGGCGGCCGCGTCCAGGATGCTGCGCGGCGGCGCCGAAATGACCAGGTCCAGCGTGATGCCGTTGGGGTAGCCGGCGGACGCCAGCAATTGCTTGGCGCGGGCCGGGTCGAACTTGTAGGCCTGTACGTCGGCGGCGCAACCGAACTGGGCCGGGTTGCAGGCCGCGTTGATGACCTTGGACGCGCCGCCCACCAGGGCTTTGCGGATCGCTTCGCGGTCGATGGCGTAGTTGATGGCCTGGCGCACTTCCTGCTTGGCCAGCGGCGACTTGCCGTCGTCGAAACGCGGGTTCAGCGAGATATAGCTGATGCGCATGATGCTGCTGCTCTTGACCGTGACGGTCGGCGTCTTCTCCATGCGGCGGGCCACGTCCGGCGGCACACGCCAGATCCAGTCCAGGCCGCCCGACAGCAGTTCGGCGTACTGGGTGTTGGCGTCGGGCAGCACGCGCACCACCAGCTTTTGCACGGCCGGCTTGGAGCCGAAGTAGTCATCGAAGCGTTCGTACACGTAACGGCTGCCGGGCTGGCTGTCGGTCAGGCGGTAGGGCCCGGTGCCGATGGGCTTGGCGCCCATGTCGGACTGGTTGGCCTCGTAATATTTCCGCGGATAGATCGGCAGGTTCTCAGACAGCATTTCCAGCGCCAGCGGGTAGGGCGTCTTCATCTTGATGCGCACGGTGTCGTCGCCGGCCTTTTCCGCCTTGGCGATCCACGCGACCTGGTTCTGGAAGCGGGCCTTGTAGGCGTCTGACGACACCAGGTTCAGCGTGTACAGCACGTCGTCGATGGTCAGCAGCGATCCGTCGTGGAATTTCACGTCGCGGCGGATGGGCAGTTCGATGGTGGTGTCGTCGACGAACTTGTAGCCTGTGGCGATGGCCGGGCCGAATTCGCCCGTGTCCTGGTTCTTTTGCAGCAACCCCGAGAAGACCATGCGCGCCAGCGCCAGGCCGGGACGGTCCGATTCCTTGTAGGCGTCCAGCGTGGCGGGCGCCGCGTCGAAGGCGATGTTGAGGGAGTTGTCAGCCTTGTTGGCCTGGGCGGCGTGGGCGCCTAGCGCCAATAGCGCCGCGCTCACTAGCTTCACGGTACGGGTCAGCTGCATGTTTTCACCTTGATATGTTTTAGGTATTTGACGTACGGGTCTTACGGGTCTTGCGGGACAGCGGGACAGCGGGACAGCGGGACTGCAGGGTCGTGCGAAATCGCGGGCAAGCCGCTCCCCTTGCCGCAGGCGGCGCTGTTCGCGCCGGCGGTGCATGCACGGTCGGTAAGGGAAGGGGCCTGGGGCGCCAGGCCGGGGGCTTAGCGGGTCATCAAATCATCGGATCCCAACGTTGCCGAAGTCTTCCCGCAGGCGCGCCAGGATGCCGACCAGGTGGTCGTGCATGGCGTGGCGCGCGCGGATGGGATCGCGGTCGACAATGGCCGCGAGGATGCGCTCGTGTTCTTTCTGCGCTTCGCTCCACACCTTGGTGGTCACGAAGTGCTCTTCCAGCCGGTGGAACACCGGGCTAAGCGTGCTGAGGTGCCAGATGTGCGAGATGGCCGCGGCCAGGGCCGCGTTGCCGCAGGCGGCGCCGATGGCGCTGTGGAAGGCGCGGTCGTGCACGCTGGGAGATTCGGTCAGCGACATGCCTTCGTGCGCTGCGCGGATCGCCGCGATCTGCGCGGGCGACGCCTTCTGCGCGGCCAGCGCGGCGCATTCCGGTTCGATCAGCAGACGCGTTTCCAGCAGGTCGAAGGGGCCGATGTCGGTCGCTTCCACACTGTCTGCGGCGGGGGGCTGGGGCGCGTCCTGATAGTTGCCGTCTTCGCGCGGCGGGCACACGAACACGCCGGTGCCCACGCGCACATCCACATAGCCTTCGATTTCCAGCGCAATCAGGGCCTCGCGCACCGACGCCCGGCTGACTTGCAGTTGCTCGGCCAGTTCGCGCTCGGCGGGCAATCTGCCGCCCGCCGGGAAATCGCCCGCCTTGATACGCGCGGCGATCTGGTCGGCAATCATGCGGTAGAGGCGGGTCGAGGCTACGGCCTGAAGGGAAGTCATTGTGGCGTGGGATGGAGTGTTCGGGGGGTAGAGCGTAATGGGTCTGGGGCGCTCGTGTCTTGTGCAGGGGCGACGGGACGCGGGAATCGTGTTCAGGTGCCTGATGGTCCAGTGGTCAGGCCACTGGACGAAATGTACCGGAGGGAATTCCGCTTGGGAATCGGGAA